>CACZHN010000162.1 GCA_902780985.1 uncultured Lachnospiraceae bacterium
GGGTTCTATAGATTCTGCTATCCATACCGCAGCCTATATCCACACCTACCGCATTCGGGATGATAACTCCCTTTGTGGCAATAACTCCGCCTATCGGCATACCCTTACCCGCATGGGTATCCGGCATAAGCGCCACCCACTTATGGATAAAAGGAAGCTGTGCCAGGTGCTCAGCCTGCTCTAAACAATTTTCATCTATATCTTCTCTGTTTCCAAGCCATATCTTTATCGGGCGTTTTAAATCTTCTCTGTTATGAACGAACATATCTCTATTCTCCTCTCATTAGTTTTAAGGAACTTTTCCATCTGTTCCTGCTGACAATGAAAGAATACCCTATATGTATATTTCTATCATTTCAAAAAAGCTGCGAACTTCATCCTCTTCCTAATGATCAGATAACATATCACGTGAGCTATTATCGTAATAAACCAGGAAACCGGGTATGTTATATATATGTTTTTTGTGGTGTGAAACATTTCCCAGTTGAAAAATGTTTTAAGCCATATGATCCTGAGTCCGCAGGCTCCGATAAGCGAAACAATCATAGGCAATATCGAATATCCCAGTCCTCTGATAGATCCCACCAGTACGTCCATAAAGCCGCAGAGGAAATGTATCGTACAGATTATGCTCATTCTCTCAAAGCCCTTTTCGATCACCAGACTGCTGTCCGTATATATTCCCAGAAGCTGATGTCCGAAGAGAACCGCAAGATTTCCCATCATAAGTCCTGTTATCGTAACTAAGATAAGACCGTCTCTGAGGATCTTTCCGACTCTGTCAAATCTTCCCGCTCCCACATTCTGGCTGGTAAATGTAAGGGTTGCCTGATGATAGGCATTCATCGATACATATACAAAGCCCTCTATATTCTGGGCTGCCGCACTTCCTGCCACAACCGAAGCTCCGAAGGAATTTATGGAGGACTGAATGATTACATTTGAAAGTGAAAAAAGCGATGCCTGAACGCCTGCGGGAATACCTACCCTGAGTATTCTGATGAGCGAATCCGTATCTATACCAAGCTCGCGGATACAGAGTCTGATATCACTCTGTTCCTTCATAAGGCATACGATTATACATATCGCGGAAATAGCCTCCGATATGACCGTTGCCCATGCAACTCCCGCAACATCCATCTTGAATCTGATAACGAACAGGAGATTAAAGACTACATTTACAAATCCGGAAACAGTAAGAAAGTACAGCGGTCTTCTGGTATCTCCCACCGCTCTGAGGATCGCACTTCCGAAATTATAGATCATAAGAAGCGGAAGTCCGATAAAATATATCTTCAGATACTGTGCCGCCAGCGGAAGGACTTCCGAAGGCGCATCCATAAGTTCCAGTATCCTCTCGGCGAAGGTTATTCCGAAGATCATAAGAAAAACTCCGGCAACAACGGCTATCACCATAGACGTATGTACTATCTTTACGGTATGTTCCTTATCCTTCGCTCCTACCGACTTACCGATAAGTACATTTGTTCCTACGCTCAGACCTATAAAAAGATTGATCATAAGATTGATCAAAGCACCGTTTGAACCGACAGCCGCAAGAGAATTATCTCCCGCAAACTTTCCTACCACAACCGTATCGGCCGCATTAAAAAGAAGCTGAAGGATGCTTGAACACATAAGCGGAAAAGCAAACATGAGCATCTTCTTCAGTATCGGTCCGTTACTCATATCTATATTGTATTTACTACTATTTGCCATAACTTAATTTTGTACTGCTAACCTAAAAGTCCGTGCGAAGACATCTCTCCGTCAGGTAAAATATCTATCCAATAACAGTGATCCGTATACATATCATCCAGATCAATATAAACCGTGGTCATTCCGTCTAAAGAAATCGAAATATAGGAAATAGAAATACGTTTTATAAATTCTTCTTTCGTGATATTCCTAAAGTCTTCTTCATCATCGCCGCCTTCCCAGATTTCGATGAGTCCGTCGTCTCCTATCGTTTCTTCCACCATACAATTAAATATTCTGTTCTGACAGTCTTCCCTTTCCGCCAGAATCTTTCTCAGATAATCCGCACATTTATTCGCTGTCAGATGGCTGCCCATATCACTTTCGAGGTCGATATCTACTGTTTTACCTGTATCTCCCCATTCGAGCTCGGTACTTGCTATGGACATACCGTCGTTTCGACTTATCTTAAAATCTCCGATACCCTCCGCATTCCATATGATTCCGGACTCTACTTTCGCTGCCATATTCACAAGCTCATCATTTTTTACTCCTGCCTCAACAATACGTTCCAGAAGACATCTGAGAACATAAGGAGTCTTTTCCTTACTTTTTCTTACAACAACCTTATAGACAGTTCCTTTTTTCAAAACTATCTGCTGATTGTCCTTAAACTGTTTATTATCGTGAAGGATCAAAAGCTTTCCCTCAGATACACTTGTCAAATCATAAGTTCCGTCTTCTGATGCAAGAATATTTGCGCCCGCTACTCCTATTAAACCTTTAAATATAAATTTTTCTTTTTTAACGATAACATCCTTTTCATTGTAGATGAGCAGTTCTTCTGTTTTTTCCTCAAATTGATTCAGATATTCCGACAGGATTCTGTTATATAAAGTGCTGTCGTTTTCCGGATGCACGTTTTTTTCCAATATCTCCTCTAAAAGATACTGACCTTCTCCTCCTTCTACAATACATTTTCTCACACGGATTCTATAACATTCGCCTTCATTAACCTTAGGAGGAAACGGATAACCGAAAGTTTTTTTCTTGCAATACCAGTGAACAGTCCCCATATAAGCCCATGCATTGATATCCCCTTCCCTCCATGGAATCTGAATTTCGAAATGCGCCAGATATTCATCCCCGATTTTCGGGAAAACACGTCCTTTCTTCCACGCCAAACGGATTTTGACCATCATATCAACCGTTTCGTTTCCGAATTGTGCCAGAAATTCCTCTTTACTGATTTTTGATCCCGATTTATATTTATTTTCGCCCATTTACTACTGCTCCTTTCGGGTTCTGTTTACAACATTATCTCAACAATAAAGTAATCTTCATCGTTCCCGATTCCTTTACAGAATTTAGGGCATAAAAATGCCCGGCGTGACTTTCGTCAGCCGAGCACTATTATAGCACATTTAATTAGCTTTTTTTATTTCCTTAACAACAAGTACAACACCGAGGATTGTAACTACTGTAAATGCTGCGCCGAGTGTAGCCTTAACCGGTACACTTTAGCATATGATTTATAAAATGTTGTCAAAGTTGTTGTGAAATCGCGAAATGTTGTTGTGACGTATTTTTACTGAACCTTGATCCTGAATGTTTCTCTCTGTTTATTCTTGTGAGTGTCGTACATTGACAACGTTATACTGAAATCACCGGCATGTTGTACTCCTATACCGGTCTGGACTGTTATGGTTTCTCCGATCTGTATAGGCTGCGGATAGCTGTCCAGTTCCATCGAATACTGATATCCCATCATTCCCGCATTGTCAACGATCATGTCATCCAACGATATATAGAGACCGTCCATAATATCGTTTTCATAACCGAGATTAGTATATGTATATTCAACCACATATACTTTTTCCGGATTTCTGCTGCTATACTTATTTCGTTTGTCGGTTTCCTTAACTCCCGTGATAGTAATCGACCACTGTCCGTCAACTGTCCAGGTTTCTCCTATCTCCAAGCCCTTCGTCTCTGCGGTATCAACCGGCGGAAGTTCTATATTATAAGCTTCTTTAGTCGGATCGATAACAAATGATGCTTTATGCGGTTTACTGTCTTTATCGTACTTAGTCATATATACCGTAAACGTTCCGTCATGCTCAAGTCCGACGCACGCCTGAGCAACGCAGGTTGCTCCCTTAGGAGCCTGCTCAGGATAATTAGTTAAATTCACCGTATACGAATATCCTTTTCGATCTTTGCTGTCGACAATGTCATCGCTCATAGAGAAGAATATCCCATCCATAATATCATCTTCATAACCTATATTTGTATAAACATAATCAATTATATATACTGCCACAGGCTCTTTATCACTGTATGTATTACGTTCTTCGGTTTTTTTTGCTCCCATAACAGTCAGCGACCACTGTCCGTCAACCGTCCAGGTTTCTCCGATATTAAATACTTCGTAATCATCTCCATGATCTGCATAAGCCGACGAAGTATCCTGTTCCTCCGTAATGCCGGAGCCGATACTTCCGAAGGTTGATTCGGTTGTATCATTGTCAGCTGTCAGCGTGCCTCTGTCTTTACCCAGAACAACTACAAGAGTTATAAGAATCGCTATTACAACCAAAGCACCTGCACCGATAATAGCAGGTTTTACCGGAAAATTCTTTTTCTGCTGTTTTTTCTGCTCGACAACCTCGGCATTCCTCTGTTCCAATGTCTGAACCAGCGGACTAACCGGCTCATTGTATGTCATGGCCGGTCCCCTTGATCTTTGAATTACTGTTCCACAGTTATTGCACATTGTTGCCGTATCCGGCAGCCATGCTCTGCATCTTGGACAATACATAACTTAACCCTCTTAAAATCCCTTAAATATGTTATAATCAATTTGATAATATCATATTATCAGAACTTTTTGGGTGTGTCAAGTAATATTCCGCCTTATCCTTATACATCTTCTCGTCCGATTCTTTAAGCATCTCATCGATATTCTTATCCCCGCCTGTTCTGTAGCTGTATCCTATAGCACAGTGGTATTTTGTTTCGGCAACCTTGGAAGTGATACGCTCTATAAGTGCCAGGACTTCTTCTTCCGAAGACTTCCTGCAGGTTATTACAAATTCATCTCCTCCGATCCTGTATGCAGTATCTTTTGACGTAACGGACTTCATAAAACAATATGCGATCGTCTCCAGAGCTTTATCTCCGGCGACATGGCCTTCATTGTCATTTATCGCCTTTAATCCGTTCATATCTATCGAGATCAGGGCATTTAATTCTTTTGTCTCATGACTTGTTGCCGCATAAAATGCCTGACGGTTTAGAAGTCCCGTAAGGGCGTCTTTTTCGGACAACTGAAGGATCATAAATACGTAATATACAAAAAGAGCTACGGTGATAGTAACACAGAATAATTTTTGATAATCTTTGCCGAGAATAAAAGGAAGGATAAGACCTGATGCAAAGGCAAAACAAAGAAATGCAATAGGGAAAAGCTCCGCAGAACGTTTATTGCTTCGTTTAAGGAGCAGATAAACAAGCAGTGCGGAATACACGCCTACCATGATATACGGAAGATATCCCAACGGACCTCGCTGAAGTTTCTCTTCGCTGTTCAAAGAGAAAACCACACCGGTAAAGATTGAGATTATATCTATGACCGTAAGAATTATTGCCGGGATAAACACTGTCCACCGCACATGTTTAGCCAGCGTATAGATGATAAATGCAATAATAAACGGTGTCGTACTGTATCGGATTGCCATCAGAATAAGACGTGCCTTCGGCAGCTCGCCCATATCCTCCAAAGAAAACTCCAAAAATACGATCATAGAAAAGATAAACAACGCAAGAATAAGCGCATAAATGCGCAGTATAGTCCTTCTGTCCAAAAATACCGTTGCCTTGAGCAGGATTGCAAAAGCAACAAGAACTAATACATTTACCCAATTCTGAAGAATTAATTCTTTAATCATCGCAAAAACCCTTAAATAATAGAATATATGACTTAAATCAACTTCCATTAAGTTCGGATTACAGACGGCGTGATACTTCCGCACATGCCTCCATAGCATCGATCAGACTTGCTCTGAAACCTGCTTCCTCAAGAACCTGAACAGCTTCGATAGTTGTTCCGGCCGGTGAACATACCATATCCTTAAGTTCTCCCGGATGCTTTCCTGTCTCAAGTACCATCTTGGCACTTCCGAGAACAGCCTGTGCCGCAAACTTATATGCCTGAGCTCTCGGCATTCCCAGCTTAACCGCTCCGTCAGCCATAGCCTCAACCATCATAAATACATAAGCCGGTGAACTTCCCGATACCGCAACAACAGCATCCATAAGTTTCTCCGGAACGATCTCGGCATTTCCGAAAGATGAAAGAATAGTAAGTGCTGTCTCAAGCTCCTTATCTGTTATTCCCTCACTTGGGCTGAC
>CACZHN010000163.1 GCA_902780985.1 uncultured Lachnospiraceae bacterium
GGACTTCGTGCCATAAGAATATGTCTCACAAGACCGGAGATATTTAAAACTCAGTTGAGAGCCATACTTCGTGCGTCAGCATTTGGAAAAATATCTATTATGTTCCCGATGATCATTTCCGTTGATGAAGTAAAGAAAATCAAGGAAATCGTCGCAGGAGTGAAGGCAGAGTTAGACGCTGCCGGAGCACCATATGATACGGATATCGAGCTTGGAGTTATGATTGAGACACCGGCTTCCGTTATGATAGCAGAGGATCTGGCGAAGGAGGTTGACTTCTTCTCAGTAGGAACCAATGACCTGACACAGTATACACTTGCGATTGACCGTCAGAATCAGAGTCTTGATGAATTCTATGATTCACATCATCCGGCAATTATGAAGATGCTGAAAATAATAGTTGATGCTGCACATAAGGGTGGAGCATGGGCAGGAATCTGTGGAGAACTGGGATCTGATCTGTCACTCACAAAAGAATTCCTCGCTATGGGATATGATGAACTGTCTGTATCTCCGGGAAGGATTCTTCCACTTAGGAAGGTTGTTCTAGAGACAAATGTTTCAGAGTACAAAAAAGAAAATGGACTGGAATAGCAGAATTGCAGTAAAAGAGGTGGAGAGATGCTTACAGAAGAACGTAAGTTACTTATTCTTGACGTTGTTAATGAAAGAAAAAGTGCAACAGTTCAGGAGCTGAAGGATGAGCTGGGAGTGTCTGAATCAACTATCAGACGTGATATAACCGCTCTCGGAAGAGAAGGACGACTGGTAAAGGTTTTCGGCGGAGCAGTTGCACTTGAAAAGCAGCCTTCTTCAGAGGAGCTTTCGGTTCTTGAAAAGGAGTCTGTTAATAGAGATGAAAAGCTTCGGATTGCACAGTATGCTGCTTCCCTTATAATGCCGGGTGACTATGTGTATCTGGATTCGGGAACTACTACCGAGTATATGACAAGCTTTATAACTGAGAAGAAGGCTACATATGTAACAAATGCTGTTTCGCACGCAAAGGATCTTGTGAGAAAGGGACTCAAGGTGCTTCTTATCGGTGGAGAGCTTAAGGAAAATACTGAGGCGATAGTTGGTGCTGATGCAATACTTCATATCCAGAAATATCATTTTACAAAGGGCTTTTTCGGAGCCAATGGGGTAAATATGAATCTTGGATTTACTACACCAGATGTAAGAGAGGCACTTATAAAAAGGGTCGCAATCGAAAATACTCAGGTGGGACAGCGCTATGTGCTTGCAGACCATGATAAGTTCGACAAAGCGTCAGCAGTTACATTTGCAGACTTTGGCGGAGCGGTTGTTATAACAGACAAGTATCCGGGAGATATTTACAGCAAGGTTGTGGATATAAAAATAGTGTAAAGAAGGTTAAGAGAAATGAGAGTAAGAATTAAGAGTTCTAAAATTATAGGTATTATAATTTCAGTTATGATTGTTCTTGCTTCATTAAGTATTCCGTCAATTGAAACAAGAGCTGAAGGGATGTGGATGGAATCATCTGACGGCTGGTGGTATCAGCAGGAGGATGGTTCCTATCCGTGGGAAACCTGGAAGGAAATAGATGGCAAGTGGTATTATTTTGACTGGTATGGATATATGACAACCGGCTGGAAGAATATCAAGGGCTATTGGTATTTCTTCTTCCCGGATGGTCATATGGCATCTGATATGTGGATAGATAACTACTGGGTGGATAAAAATGGTGCGATGACTGATACCTGGGGAACCACAGGCTGGCAGATGCGCGGCGGAGTATGGAAGTACTACGATGAGAATGGAAATGAAGTAAGCGGCTGGGTAAAAAGCGGAAGATACTGGTACTATGTAGATAATGGAAATATGCATACCGGATGGCTTCAGGATGGAGGCAGCTGGTATTATTTCGATTCAGAAGGAAGGATGCAGACCGACTGGGTATGGGATGGATATGGCTGGTATCTTATGGACGGAAATGGTAAATGGATAAATGATTCTCGGATCATTTATCTAACCTTTGATGATGGTCCGGGACCTTACACAGACAGGCTGCTTGGAATCCTTGAGAGGTATAACGTAAAGGCAACATTTTTCGTTACATCTGCATTTCCGGGCTATGCAGGCTGCATCAAGAAAGAATATGATGCGGGACATACTGTCGCAGTTCATTCCTATACACATAACTACAGACAGATATATGCCAGCGAGTCAGCTTACTGGAGTGATTTTGAAAATATGGAGTCTGTAATCGTAGGACAGACAGGTGAACGTACAAACCTTTTCAGATTCCCGGGTGGAAGCTCAAATGCCGTTAGCAAGTTTAATAGTGGTATTATGACCAGACTTGCCGCACAGTCAAGTGAGAAGGGCTACAAATATTTTGACTGGAATGTTTCGAGCGGTGATGCGGGAGAAACAACCAGCAGCGTAAAGGTAACTCAGAACATAATTAACGGCATCAAGGGACATAATGAAAGCGTGGTGCTTTGCCACGATGTGAAGAGCTATACAGTTGATGCGATGGAGACATTTATTCCGTGGGCGCTTTCACATGGATATACATTTATACCACTATCCGAAAATAGTATTGGGGCGCATCATCCGATTCAAAACTAATCCTTGACACGTATGATGCAAAAGTGGTAATATCTTCTAGATGTCTTGAAGGCATCTAGGTAAGCGTGCTTAGCTCAGCTGGATAGAGCGTTTGGCTACGGACCAAAAGGTCGGGGGTTCGAATCCTCTAGCACGCAAGTAAATGAGCATGTCATGAGTGGCATGCTCTATTTTTTTATGTTATTATAGGTAACAGTGATTTTAAAGGAGTTTATTACATATGACACTCAGAGAGCTGGCTATTGGAGAGTCCGGTCTGATTCAGACGGTCGGAGGTGAAGGTGCCTTAAGGCAGCATTTCCTGGATATGGGCGTAATTCCGGGAGTGGAGGTTACGCTTGTTAAGTTTGCACCGATGGGAGATCCGATGGAGCTTCGTATTCATGGGTATGAGCTCACACTCAGACTAAGTGATGCGGAGAAGATAGAGATAGTTAAAACTTCAGATGTAAAGGCTAAGACTGATAGTGGTTCGGGCGATGAGCTGAAAGCTGAATCGGCTGACAAAGCTGAATGGTCAAAGGAAGAAGACAGACGTAAGGGCGACAGAAGAATAAAGAATACCGGTTCTAACGCTGAGGGGATTGACAGGCGTATGGGTGATAGAAGAAAGTCTGCTACGGTTCATCCCGGTCTTGGAGAGGGCGGTATTTATCATGATCATACAAATGAGAATCCTCTTCCTGAAGGCACGATTCTCAGCTTCGCACTTGCAGGAAATCAGAACAGTGGTAAGACTACGCTGTTTAATCAGTTAACAGGTTCGAGTCAGCATGTGGGCAATTTCCCCGGAGTTACTGTTGATAAGAAAAGTGGTGCGATAAGAAATCATCCTGAAACTGAGGTGGTTGATCTTCCCGGTATCTATTCACTTTCTCCGTATACTGAAGAGGAGATAGTATCGAGGCAGTATATAATCGGAGAGAAGCCTAAGGGAATAATCAACATAGTTGATGCGACGAATATCGAGAGAAATCTTTATCTTACTATGCAGCTTATTGAGCTGGATATACCGATGGTACTCGCACTCAATATGATGGATGAGGTGAGAGGAAACGGTGGCTCTGTCAGGATTAATGAGATGGAGGCGCTTCTTGGTATTCCTGTTGTCCCGATATCGGCAGCGAAGAATGAAGGTGTTGACGAGGTAGTAAGCCATGCACTTCATGTTGCGAAGTATCAGGAGAGTCCGGGAAAGAAGGACTTCTGTGATGAGTCAGATCATGGCGGAGCGGTCCATAGATGTATACACGGTATCATGCACCTTATAGAGGATCATGCAAGAAATGCAGGCATCCCTATTAGATTTGCGGCAAATAAAGTGATAGAGGGCGATGCAAAGGTAATTGACGCACTTGATCTTTCTCAGAATGAAAAGGAGATGGTAGAACATATCATCATTCAGATGGAGGAGGAAAGAGGGCTCGACAGATCTGCGGCTATAGCAGATATGAGATTTTCCTTTATCGAAAAGCTGGTTAAGGAAACAGTTGTAAAGCCGGCAGAGAGTAAGGAAAGGGAAAGAAGCCGCAGGATAGATAAGCTGCTAACGGGGAAGTATACTGCACTCCCGGTCTTTATAATAATAATGGGACTTATAGCGGCGCTTACATTTAACATAATTGGTGCCTGGCTTCAGGGACTTCTGGATAGCGGAATAGGAATGGTTACCTCGAAGGTGGATACGCTGCTTACTTCGCTCGAAGTAAATGATGTTATTCATTCGTTGATAATCAATGGTATTTTCACGGGTGTCGGAAGTGTGCTCAGCTTCCTTCCGATAATCATACTCCTGTTTTTCTTCCTTTCGCTTCTGGAGGATACCGGATATATGGCGAGGGTTGCTTTCGTTATGGATAAGCCGCTCAGAAAGCTCGGACTGTCGGGAAGAAGTATAGTTCCGATGCTTGTTGGTTTTGGATGCTCTGTTCCTGCGATTATGTCCAGCAGAACTCTGCCATCTGAGCGAGACAGAAAAATGACTGTTATGCTCATTCCTTTTATGAGCTGTACTGCAAAGTATCCTATATATGGCTTCTTCGCCGCAGCGCTTTTCCCCGGAAGAAGTGCTGTAATCGTAATAAGCTTATATCTGATCGGAATAATTGTTGGTGTGATAACCGCACTTGTTTTGAAAAAGGTTGCATTCAAGGGTAAGGCTGTTCCTTTTGTAATGGAGCTTCCTAATTATCGTATGCCAAGCCTAAAAAATGTTCTTCTGCTGCTCTGGCAGAAGGCGAAGGATTTTCTTGTGAAAGCCTTTACTATTATTTTTGTGGCAAGCATAGTTATATGGTTCCTTAACACCTTTACACTTACGCTCAGTCTTACGGATGATCCGCAGAGCAGTATTCTGGCAAAGGTAGCAAGTGGAATTGCACCACTGTTTAAACCACTTGGATTTGGCGACTGGAGAATTGCAACTGCGCTTATTACAGGCTTTATGGCTAAGGAAAGTGTTGTTTCGACGGTTACGGTGCTTTTTGGAACCGCGGCAGCAGTTTTTGCAACAGTTACGCCGGCAGCGACATTTGCACTGCTTGTTTTCTGTCTTCTTTATACTCCGTGTGTAGCTGCGGTTGCTGCAGTAAAGCGTGAGCTCGGAAGAAAGTGGGCACTTATCATGATAGTGTTCCAGTGTTCTGTTGCATGGCTTATGGCGCTGATTATGTATAATGCGCTGAGTTTGTTTGGATAAATAGAAATGTTCCCCGGCAAGGCATAGATTGATTGAAAATTCTTGATGAATAATATACAATTAATTACATGTAAGGGGGCTTTGTATGAATAGAATAGATGATTTTCCGACTCATGAAAAGGATGGAATAAAATATAGATGTGGAAGGGTTCAGCCCTTTGGAGCAAGCATTGTAGGTAATGGTGGCATTAATTTTTCGGTTTTTTCGAGATATGCCACCTACTGCGAGCTTGTTCTTTTTAATAAAGGAGAAAAGGAGCCTTTTGCAAGACTTCCTTTTCCTGAGGAGTTTCGAATAGGAAATGTATTTTCCATGATAGTTTACGGACTCAATTATGA
>CACZHN010000164.1 GCA_902780985.1 uncultured Lachnospiraceae bacterium
TATTTAACGCATATGATAAAGAAAAGAGCGATAATGATGAACTTATGAATAAGCTTGCGGATATTGCTGTAACCGACGAGCTTACAGGTATAAACAACAGAAGATTTATGTTTAATTATCTTGAAATGCATGACGATCTTTTTGATTCAGATAAAAGATATATTGCCATGTTTGATCTGGATTACTTCAAGAAGATAAATGATACCTATGGTCATTTATTTGGTGATGAAGTATTAAGCAGATTTGGAGAGGTTCTTCTAAATCAGAGCGGTGACCCGGATGTAGAGCTTGCTGCAAGATACGGTGGAGAAGAATTTGTACTTCTCTATAATGCAGACAGCAAGGAATAAGCTGTTGGCAGAATAGATAATATAAGACGTGAGATGAGAGAGATTAAGATAGAGAACTATCCTGATGTCAATCTTTCTGTCAGTGCAGGACTTGTATTATGTAAAAAGCATAAGAGTATTATATCTCTTCTGAAGGAAGCTGATGATTGTCTGTATGAAGCTAAGAATGATGGAAGAGACAGAGTAGTAACATCTATTTAAGAGAGATTATTCTCTATATGATAAGACTATATGCATCCGTTCGAGAGAGTGTATACTGCTTCGCAGTATGCATAACTCACAGCACTTTTTTCTATCGCGTAGGCATTGAGGTGGACTGTTTGAGTTGCGGATGCATTATTAATGGATAAGTATGAGTAACGAAGAGAAAAAACATAAAAGAAGAGTACATTACTCCGGAAAATACCCAAAGAGATTTGAAGAGAAGTATAAAGAACACAGTCCTGAAAAATACAAGGATATTGTGGAACATGTAATTGCCAAGGGATCAACACCTGCCGGAATGCATATTTCTATAATGGTTCAGGAGATTCTTGATTTTCTTCAGATTAAGCCCGGACAGAAAGGCCTGGACTGCACCCTTGGTTATGGCGGACATACAAGAAGAATGCTGGAATGCCTTCAAGGGAATGGCTGTATCTATGGACTGGATATTGACCCGATTGAGTCTGAAAAGACGGTAAGGAGACTTCGTGATGCTGGTTACGGTGAAGAAAACTTTCAGTTCAGGCTTATTAATTTTGCAAATATAGATAAAGTGGCTGAAGAAGCCGGGAAATTTGATTTTGTATTGGCTGATCTTGGAGTATCATCTATGCAGATAGATAATCCGGATAGAGGATTCTCTTATAAGATCGATGGTCCGCTGGACTTAAGACTGGATCCTACAAATGGCGAATCCGCTGCAGAAAGGCTTCATAACATTTCAAAAGATGAGTTTATAGGAATGCTTATAGATAATTCCGATGAGCCGTATGCTGAAGAAATAGCTGATAAAGTCTTTAACCAGATGCGTAAGGGACTGCCTATGTCCACTACCACAGAAATTAGACAGGCTATTGAGGATGCTTTATGCAGGCTTCCAAAGGATGAGCGTGAACAGGCTGTTAAGAAGAGCTGTGCAAGAGTATTTCAGGCTCTGAGAATAGATGTAAACAGTGAATTTGAGGTACTATATTCATTTCTTGAAAAGCTGCCGGATATACTTAATCCGGGCGGAAGAGCCGCAATCCTTACATTTCACTCCGGTGAAGACAGGCTGGTAAAGAAAAGTTTTAAAGAATTATATAAACAAGGTATCTATAGTGAAGTTTCCACTGATGTTATAAGGCCATCAGCTGAGGAATGCAGAATTAATCCAAGAAGTAAATCAACCAAGATGAGGTGGGCTATAAAATGAGTAATACAATGACACTTGATTGGAAAGAATACGAAGCCCTTGCAAGAGAAGCTGTAAGAGAAGGCATGGTACTTCTTAAAAATGATAAAAATGTGCTTCCCCTTAGTAAGGATGTAAAGCTGGCTGTATTCGGCCGTATGCAGAATAAATATTATAAAAGTGGAACCGGCTCCGGAGGAATGGTAAATGTACCAAAGGTCTGGAGTATTATCGATGGTCTGAAAGAAGAAAATATATCTCTTAATGAAGAGCTTCTTAAGGTATATGAGGAGTTTGTAAGTGAACATCCATTTGATCCGGGCGTTGGTTTTGGTAATGAACCATGGTCACAGGAAGAGATGGAGCTTTCTGATGAGCTTCTTTCAAAAGTTCGTACTGAGACAGATACAGCACTAGTTATCATTGGACGTACTGCCGGTGAAGAGCAGGACTATGTGTATGAAAGAGGTGCATATAAGCTGTCTGAAAAAGAAGCTTCTATGTTGAGAAAAGTAAGAGCTGCCTATGACAGAGTAATACTTGTCATGAATGTAAGCGCTATTCTTGATATGAAGGAAATTGAAGAGATATCTCCTGATACAGTGCTTTATGCATGGCAGGGCGGAGAAATCGGAGCACTTGGATGCGTGGATGTCCTTCTTGGAAAGGTGAGTCCTAGCGGACGCCTGACAGATACAATTGTTCGTAATATAGAAGATGCATCTGCTTATGGAAATTTCGGGGATCGTATAAGAAATTTCTATGCTGAAGATGTATATGTCGGTTATCGTTATTACGAGACCTTTAATAAGAATGCAGTTATGTATCCCTTCGGTTATGGACTCTCTTATACAGAATATGATGTAACTCCGGGTACATGCAGTCTTTCAGGTTTAAACTCCAAAGATGGCAGTATAAGCCTGTCTGCAGAAGTAAAAAATATCGGTAAGATGGCCGGCAAGGAAGTTGTTCAATTTTATGTTTCGAAGCCACAGGGAAAACTTGGAAAGCCGAGTATCAGTCTTGTAGGATTTAAGAAAACATCTGTTCTTGAACCGGAGAAAAGCGAGCTTCTGTCTATTGAAGTATCTCCTTACACACTTGCATCTTATGATGATGAGGGAGCTGCCGGTTATGAAAGCAGTTATATTCTCGAAGAAGGAGAATATACATTCTATGTTGGTCAGAATGTAAGAGATATTAAAGAAGCCGGCAGAGTTACTCTGGATAAGCCGGTTCTTATAGAAAAGCTCAGCAGACAGATGGCACCAAATGTTAGTTTTGACAGAATCAAACCTATACTTAATGATGGTTCATATACTATCAGTAAGGAAGAGGTTAAGGCCTTTCCACTCGTTGATCTATCTGAAGCTCAGGCTGATAAACCTGTCGTCCCGGATTATACAGGCGATAAGGGCATAAAACTCAAAGATGTAAGAGATGGCCATGCCTCTATAGAAGATTTCCTGGCCCAGCTCTCAGATGATGATCTGTCAGTTATTATCAGAGGAGAGGGAATGGGAAGTCCTAAGGTAACTCCTGGAACCGCAGCTGCTTTTGGCGGTCTCAGCAGTCATCTTAAAAGCTTAGGAATTCCTGCAGGATGCTGTTCAGACGGTCCAAGCGGTATGAGACTGGATTCCGGATCCAGAGCCTTCAGCCTTCCCAGCGGGACGCTTCTGGCATGCACCTGGAATACGGAACTGGTCACACGGCTTTACGGCATGCTTGGCCTGGAAATGAATAAAAACGATGTGGATTTTCTGCTGGGACCGGGAATGAACATTCATCGTTATCCCCTGAACGGAAGAAATTTTGAGTATTTCAGTGAGGATCCGCTGGTGACCGGGAAGATGGCCGCCGCTGAGATCAGAGGTCTGAGAAAAAGCGGTGTTTCGGGAACACTGAAGCATTTCTGTGCCAATAATCAGGAAACCTGCCGGCATACGGAAGAAAATGTGGTTTCAGAAAGAGCACTCAGAGAAATCTATCTCAAAGGTTTTGAGATCGCGGTAAAGGAAGCCGGTGCGGATGCGGTAATGACGACCTACGGACCTGTGAACGGGATCTGGACCGGTTCCAGGCACGATCTGAATACGAACATCCTGCGGAAGGAATGGGGCTTTCAGGGTATCGTCATGACCGACTGGTGGGCAAATATCGGAGACGTGGGCGGCAAGGTGGATAAAAAATCATTTTCAAGGATCGTTCTGGCACAGAATGATCTGTATGCCGTCTGTGCCGATTCCGAAAACAATTCGCATGGGGATGATACCATTGATGCATTAAGGAACGGCAGGATCACACGGGGACAGCTGGTCAGGGCGGCCGGAAATATCTGCCGCGTGCTGATGAATACCAATGCAATGAAGCGTCTCTGCGGCGAAGACTATAAGGTGGAAGTTACGAACTATGTCTCGGAGGAGGAGAACACGGATCCGGCGGATATCCGGTATTATGAGCTGCAGGACGGAACTGAGATCGATCTTACCGATGTGAAAATCGGGAAAGGGGAATCCGTGTTCTTCGGTTTCACCATCCCATGCCCCGGGGCTTATAGGATGGATATGGTGGGAAGCTCGGATCTGTCGGAGCTATCCCAGATGCCTGTGGGAGTTTTCTATCAAAGCGTTCCAAAAGGAACCTTCACGTTCCACGGAGGGGGAGAGGAGCTTACGATCCGGAGAATGATCCGTCTGGATTCCACCAGCGGGATCATGAGGCTGAAATTCATGAATGGCGGATTAAAACTGAAAAAGATGGTATTTACCTATATTCCATCCGCAGAATAATACCGACGAAAGAAGCAGGTGAACTGTTAATTTTTTCATTGACTGGGG
This sequence comes from uncultured Lachnospiraceae bacterium, assembly GCA_902780985.1. The sequence goes on from CACZHN010000164.1 coordinate 4,569, forward strand.
GTACGATATGCAAGTAAGAATCGAAGGAAATGAGAAGATTTTTTATCCGGAAGGCAGGATCAGCGCAGATACGGTAAATGATGTTGAAAAAGATATTCGGGATCTTCTTGAGATTCATCACGAACCGGTTCTGGTTTTTGATCTGGAGCGGGTGGAATACATTTCCAGTGCAGGGCTTCGGTTATTCCTGAAGTTTGCCAAGCAGTATAAGGAGAATATGGTCGTTCGGAATGTCTCGGCTGAAGTATATGAAGTCTTTTCAGTGACCGGCTTCACAGGGTTAATGAAGGTTGAAAAGAAGCTTCGGGAACTCTCTGTTGAAGGATGCGAGGTTTTGGGCAAGGGTGCCTGCGGTGCCGTTTACAGGTATGATAACGAGACCATAGTAAAGGTATACAGGGACATCTTTCCGAAAGAGAAGATCGATGAGGGGCGGGAACGGGCAAGGTACGCACTGCAGCGAGGTGTTCCGACGGCGATCGCCTTTGACAGGGTTCGCGTAAACGGATGTAACGGAGTCGTGTTTGAACTTCTGGATGCAAAAAGCTTTCAGGAGATCGTACGTTTGCAGCCGGAACGTCTGGAGGAAATGACGGGGATCTATGTGGAGTTTCTTCGTCAGTTACATGAGATCACAGCGGAGAAATCGGGAGATCTGGACGATGCAAGGATATCGTTTCAAAAACCCTTAAATTCAATGCGGGAGTTTCTGCCGGATGAGATGATCGACAGGGTACGAAACCTTCTTCAGAACATGCCGGAGGACCTTCATATCGTGCATGGAGATCTTCATATGAAAAATCTGCTGTATGTGAGCGGAGAACCCATGGTGATCGATATGGACACTTTGTGCGTCGGTAATTTCATTTTTGAGATCGGCAGACTTGCGACATTCTATAAGCTTGCACCGGAACTGGATAAAGGATTTGAGGCGGAGTTCTACGGTTTCCCTGAAGGTACCTGTGCCTATATCTGGGACAGGATCCTGGAGGCATTTACGGACCCCTCTGACAGTCGGACCATGGATAAGATCATGCTGGTCGGTTACC
>CACZHN010000165.1 GCA_902780985.1 uncultured Lachnospiraceae bacterium
AATATCCCCCACCAACTCCGGATCAAGTGCCGATGTCGGCTCATCCAGTAAAATGGCTTCCGGATGTATGGCCACCGCTCTCGCGATACCCACTCTCTGCTGCTGACCTCCTGACAGCTGTGCCGGAAATGCATCGAATTTATCCGACAGGCCTACCCACTTTAATGTTTCGGCAGCCATCTCTTCAGCTTCCTTCTTCGGAATCTTTTTCGATACGATCAGTCCCTCCGTCACATTTTCGAGTACTGTTTTATTGGCGAAGAGATTATAATTCTGGAAGACGAATCCGAATCTGTTTCTTACCTGCTGAATCTCCTTCTTGTTTGCCTTTGCGATATTTACGCTGAGATCTCCTATCTCAAGTTCGCCCGCATCGGCTTTCTCGAAAAACTCGAGGCAGCGAAGGAGTGTGGTCTTGCCGGAGCCCGAAGGCCCCAGAATCACCACTACTTCACCGTCTTTAACTTCAAGCGAAACATCTTTCAATACTTCGTTTTTTCCGAATGACTTTTTTACATTTCTGATCTGAATCATTATTTCTTATCCTCAATAAATCCCTTTTCAAGGGCAGCATCAAAGCCCGGCTTTAATCTGAAGTCCGTATGCTGCGACAGTTTTTTTGCAAAGTTACTGTTTGCGATTTCATCAACTATACGTTCTGCCAGAGAAACCACTGCTGCATAACCGAAAAGCGTCATTGCCGTAACCGTAGGATATCCCAGTCTTATAGCAAACTGCTGTGCTCCGTGAACTCTTACCACAGCTATGTCCGGATCAAATTCTTTGATAGTTCGAATTGTTTCAAAATGCTGAGCATCGGCAATAGTAACCGCTGCCTCCTCCTGATTCTCCGTTACTTTGTCAAGATAATCCGTCTGACCGTTATCCAGTTTAGGATCGTAATGATAAGCATAAGTATGAAGTACTTCCATTCCCAGTTCCTTCAAGACTCTCATTGTCTCGAATGCGAAGCCTGAACCCATACTTACGATTGCTTTCTTGCCCTTAAGTATCTTCTTGTACTTTTCGAGTTTCGGAAGATACTTCTCCTTCTGCTCCTTGATATACTCATTTGCGATATCTTCTTTTCCTACTGTTCTTGCGATGGCACGATACCAGTTATCAAAACCTTCTATTCCCATGCCATACTCATCTCTTATAAAAGGCACTCCGTATACCTGTTCCAGAGCTGTTCCCATATAAGAACCAAGATTGTAGCAGATACTTGTCGTACATACCGATTCCGACAGATGTGCAAAATCATCCACCGTTGCAAATGCATTTACATACAGTGGTTCCAATCCCAGTTTATTCATAAGAAATCTTACGTAAGGAGCTCCCGGATGAAGAAAGTCTATGAAATTAATCGTATTTCTTTTTTCTTTCGGAGGTTTTACCAGTGCATTGAATAAGGCATGCTGCTCGGAATCGAAGCCCGATGCCCAGAGCTTGGATTTTGCACCCGCACATCCGACAAATACGATCGGAACAGGTATCTCATCCTTTAATATTTCAACCGCACTCTCGAAGTCCTCTCCGATCGTACTGGACATACAGGTCGATGTTATGAATATAACGTCCGGCTTATGTCTCTTATACGCTTCGCGTACTGTATCATAGAGCTTATTTATTGCTCCGAATACCGTATCCGATTCCTTCAGATTTGTTGATATTACGCGAAGATCGTCGAAAGGCTCGTTGTTAGGTTTTGTGGCCGATCTGTAATTCAGTGACCATCTTATGATCCCCGCAGAACATCCCACCGGTCCGTGGTCTACAACAACACAGTTTTTAACTACCGCAAGTTCATGAGTTGCCGTATAGTGCGAACATGATGCCGCCGTACTGAAGCATCTCTTTTTACCCGCACATGCGGCACATCCGCCCTTTAAAAGTTCTGATATATTTCCTTCGTACACAACTGAAGAGCCCAGTCTGGTCTCTCTGTTTGCCGCTTCTAAAACATTTAAATTCATATATCCTCCTTACAGCTCGTCACCGAATCTCTTGGCGATCGCACCATAGTAATCCTCAAAGAAAGTAAGACCTCCGTTATAACCGAAATAAGTTTTGTTTAAGATGACCATATTACCGACAGGTGCGGAAATATGTATGGAGTCGGTCTTCAGCTTTCTTGCTTCCACATCATTCCACATACTTCCGAAAAGAACCGGCGGATTGATCCTCTCGCCTTCTTCTCTTATCTTCCTGACATCATCGAGTGCCTTACCGACATCTGCAGTGAATTCGACTTCGGCGGTTATGCCCGATTCGAAGTCCTTATATTCATCGATGATAAGCTGCTGATACTGTTCCGGAACATCGTCCGTCAGATACTGCTTTTCAGGTATAAGTCCCAGATCGTTTACAAGATATTTTGAAGTACTGAGTGCATAAGTGCTGTTGGCGATCGTAAGATATCTTTTCGGAAGAACCTTTGCATCGCAGAGAAGGCTGATGCCCTTTTCGATATAGTAATAATACTTATCTTCGTTTTTCCTGATGTAGTCTTCGACAACCTGTTCGTCCAGGCTTGCATACTCTCTTAATGTGCGTAAAAACTTCGCTGTTTCCGTCGGTCCTATCGGAAGTGTCGGATAATGAAGATACGGAGTTCCGAACTTCTCCTCAAGATGCTTTGCGATATTCACTTCCCACCACGGAGATAATACAAGGTTAAATGCAGCTTCCGGAATCTTCTTTACGCTCTTAATTCCTCTTCCCCGTCCGTAGATTATATTTACCTCAAATCCGAGTTCGGTCAGCATAGCCTCGATAGCATCATAGGTTCCTGCCCAGAACGGATCGTAATAAGGAATGATTCCCCACACGTTGACCTGCTTCTTGTTAATCTTATCCGTCTTCTCGCAGAGGGAATCTATGATCTTCTTTACCACCTGCTCATGTCCGTAAATGTTATTTCCCTTGAATCCGGCAACCTCTGTTACCAGTACCGGCTTCCCGGAATCCTCATAACTTCTCTCGACTTCTTCCAGGTCATCTCCTATGATTGAAGCCACACATCCCGCAAGTACCACATAAGCATCGGCATCGTAGTATTCCAGTGACTTATCAATCACCTTCTTCAGTTTCTTCTCTCCTCCGAATACTATGTCCACATCAACCAGATTGGTGGATGGCATAAGTCCTTCCGAGAATCCGACGCCCTGCTGGCTTCCGTTCTGTGCGCCCATCAAAGGGCCGCCGTTTCTTATACACCCGGATCCCGCGTGCATGATAGGTAAAAATTTTTCAATCGACAGCACTGTGTAATATGAGCTGATCGCACATCCCACACACTGCTTTTCAAGACTCTGTCCCATGTTAACTCCTTTAAATTCTTAATAAAAAACCTGTTTTTTTTGCAATTCTTTTTTCTGTCAGTATCATGACAAGGGATGTCACCGTACAGATTGTCCAGTAAAGAACCGCACACACCATATATGCTTCTATAAATGTGCCTGTATTTTCCGCATAGGATGTTGCGGAATTCATCACATCAATTATCGCTATCGTAAAAGCCAGTGCAGAAAGCATGATTCTTGTCCTTACGTTGATCCTGAGGTTCGGAAATGCCTCTATAATGATCTGCGGTAGTACGATCTTTCTAAATCCCTGCCACGTCGTAAGTCCTACGCTGTATGCAGCTTCCAACTGTCCTCTTCCTATTGAGATAAGTGCTCCCCTCATGGTCTGAGCAAAGAAACCCACTCCGTCAAATGTCAGCACAAACAGTGCAACCCATATCGGATCAAGATCCTGTACTCCTATCGGAAAGTTAAATCTCTGATTAAGCCACGCTAAGGAATTATATGTAACGAAGTAAGCTACAAATAACAAAAGCAGCATCGGCATACATTTAGAAAAAAGCGTAAGCAGATTACGTGTATATTTACATCCTTTGTGACCACGATATTCACCGAATGCAAGCCATGTTCCCAGAATAAAATCCAGTATTGAAGGAACAAAGGAGAGAATCAGTGTCGTAGGCAGATACCTGATCGAATATACCAATATTTCCGAAAACGCACTGAAACTGAACTTATACATAAACTCCTCCTTTTCCTCATGCGCGAATTCCGAAAGAAAACTTCTTTTCCAGCAATTTAAACACGATTACCAGTGAAAGATTGATCACAAGAAATATCAATGCCGCTCCTATATATGCTTCAAGTTTATGATCTATTCTGAGTCCCATAAACCTTGCTCTGCTCATAACATCGGAGATTCCCAGCATATATGCCATGGTTGTCTCTTTAAACAATGTACAGGATGACATTTCAAATACAGGAAGCATGATCCTAAATGCCTGTGGGAAAATGATCCGCTTAAAAGCCTGTCTTCTTGATAACCCTACGGAAAACGCCGCCTCATACTGTCCTTTATCAACACTGAGCAAAGCCGCTCTGATTCCCTCTGTCATTGAAACCGATTTTTCCAGAGTAAAAGCAACTATTGCGAAGAGCAATGCATTCCATCTGCTTGCATTTATACCAGTCACACTGTAGATAACTACCGGTAGAACATAATATATTATAAATAACTGCACTATCGTGGGGATATTCATAGCATAACTTCCTATCAGTATCGTAAACTGATACAGTACCGGTATCTTTTTCAGCTTGATCAAAGCGCCAAGGGTTCCGAATACAAAAGACAGCGATATTACCGATACAAACAATATAAGAGAAGTAGATAATCCTTTTAAAATGTAAGGTAAATATTCAATTATCAGGTGCGGATCAAATATTTTTCCCATATACCTTTTAATACTCGCTTTCCTTCAGATACTCCGGATGTTCTTCCACCCACTCTGAAATATCACCTTCGAAATTCCACGGTGTTCCGTAGAATAATCGTCCGTGAATCTCATCAATTGTTCCGTTTTCTTTTAATGTTTTAAGTGCTCCGTCAATATCATCTATCAGCTGCTGATCTTCATCCTTACGATACATATAGTAAATACCGTCAATCTTAGTAGATCCGACCTTTGCCGTTTCAAGTTCCACACCGAATCTCTCCGAATATGATATTACCGACGGCTGAGATCTTGTAAAACCGTCAGCTTTTCCCGTTTTAAGATCGTTTACACAGGTAGCCGGATCGGAAAGATATACGATATTGATAGGATTATCCGGATGTTCTCTGTTATATACATTCAGTGGAAAATCCTCCTGATGCTCCTCGTCCGGGAAGCAATATACCGTCTTACCGGCAAAATCGGCAATTTCATGGTATTTATCAACATTTTCGGCAAGTATAAATATTCTCTCCACTATCGTGTCATACTGTTCATTACCTGCTCTTAAATTGTCCGTTTCCGAAACGGCTTTTGTCATCTTAAAGCCAACCACATCCGACTTTTTGCTGATGAGGTTGTTTTCAAGGCTCTCTCTCGGTACTGCTTCTATAATGAATTCATATTGCGGAAGCAGTTCATCAACTGCCTGAATAACTTCAACCTCAAAACCGGCTGGATTTCCGTCCTGATCTAGATATGCAGTCGGTGCATAGGAATCGGCTGTCTGAAATACAACTGTTCTTACAGTCTGCTCTTCGACTTTTTCTTCACTATTCGCAGCGGCTTCTGTTTTCTCTTCTTTTA
>CACZHN010000166.1 GCA_902780985.1 uncultured Lachnospiraceae bacterium
GTTTTGAGGATTTTGAGGATTTCCTTATTTATGTCGTCGAGCTCTTCGTTTGTCCTCTTCTCTGTGTCTTCTCCCATATTTCAAAAACACCTCCTTTCTGTGTATATCACGTTTTAATAGCGAAAGCGAGTTGTCGACTTCTCTGCTTGATATAATTATAATTCGCCGAACCTGAATAATTCAATAGCCCCGGTTACGCATCGTAATCCGTCAAGCTTGCTATTTTACGCAATAGTCATTACAATAACATTTGTATATGAAATTATACTGAGTATTTATATATCAAGGGGACTGACTAATGAATGAGGCAGATAAACAAACGAAGAAATCAAACCGGATATCGATTGCCGTTATCCTGATAGCGTGCGCGTTTCTGGCAGCTGTTTTCATATATCTTAAGGGATATGAGGTCTATATCTTTGGCATTGTATTCCATAATGTACCGTTATTAATCGGTGTCATATTTGAAATACTGGCACTGTTAATTATCGCTGCACAATGGATAAATGCTTATAGAAAAGCTGAAGATCCGGAAACCCGCAAAAAAAGCATACGTTATTCCATAGGCGTTTCTGCTTTTACGATAATAATGCTCATATTTGCAATACGGGTTATTGCATATGAAGTAAGCCTTAGTAATAACGCTTCATTTGCCGAGAGAGAAATCGGTGACGGAAAAAGTGTACTGCTTATGGAAGAATCGGAGACTTTTTCGACATCAACATCAAGTGATACTATTTTTGAAATCACTGTATATTATCGAGATGGTATCCGCTTGAAAAAGATTGGCAGAGAGAACGAGTACTACTATTCCCATAACAATATGGTGAAAAACGAACAATTTGAAGTGGAATCAACCGGTGACACCATAACCATACATTATGATTACGGAGAATTGACCAACGGCATGACATGGAAGGATGAATACATCGATAATCCTCCGGAATATCTTGATAGAGAGTATAAGCTGAAATAAGGCATAAAAATCCTATTTAGCCTTTCTAAACATATCTTTAATGAACTGAGTTAATTCATCACTACAATTTTCCTTAACTATAACATAAGCTTGATTGTTACTTATAAATAGATAGAAATTTGTTTTAGTTTCATAGACCTTATAAACCTCATCGTACTTTATAAACGAACTTCCTCTTTCAGTTTCAATTACTATCTTATCTTCTTCAAAAGTATAATTAAGTATAGAGTACTGTGCCGCCTTATTTGATTTAAAATACTTCTTTGAATTGGCTACAAGCATCAAATACCAAAAAACAGGGACAAATATCACCAAGAAGAGAAAAAATACTCCTATTAAAATCCAATGTAAATCGAAAGCAGATAAACATACCCATAATAAAAATAATTCATATATAACCATTAAAATAAGACGAAATCTATGCATCTTAAAAAGATAGGCTCTATTTAGCTTAACCATTTCATCCACTGTAAGTTTTGTCTGTGTTTTATACATTTCTTCCACCTCGTACTCTTCACTAAAGATGTAATCCTTGTATAGCTTTTCTCGCTGTTCCCTCTTTGCAACCGTTCTTTTCCAAACAAGATAATACGTTCTATTCATCTCTTTCATTGGCACGCCCTCCTTACACATTTATGATACAAAAAAGGGCGCCTAATGTTCAGCAAGGAGTTTATGTAGGAAAGGTATTAAGTCATCTAGAGAATGCAATCAAATAATCTACACACTCTTCCTTTGCTTTATTTGCAGCTGTATCAGCTTATCCTTTGATGCTATCTCGGCTATTACTGACTGCATTAGCTTATCCAGTTCCGAGTCCTTCTTATAGTCGGCTTTTGCGATATAGTTGACCCTGCTGTCTTTAAGGAGTTCATTTGCCTGAGTCTTCTTATTCTTCTGGTAAACAGCAATGGAATATCCTCCGTTTACCTTAACCAGCTTCATACAAGGCACATCAGTGATACCGTCTGCGATATAGATCATATTTCTGAACGGGATCCTTCTCTCATCCTCAGGAACATAATCATTCAGGGTTCTGTCGTCCGAAAGATCGGAGACGCCCTTATTTATCCTGAACAGGAACTGGGTTTTCGTGGTGTAGTTTACCACATTTTTCGGCCAGCAGGCGATGTCGTTCTCGTCGTACATGAACTCGCAGGCATACACCTCCTTGAACTTTTTATATATAGCAGAGCCTTCGATTATCTCCTTAAGTCCGGAGGAAATGATATAATGCTCCACCTGTACTCCCAGCTCTTTTCCGTACTCATTTATGCGGTCGAACCACTCAACCACGCCGTCATAGAACTGCAGGCTCTTGCCCAGCTTTACAAAGTCCTTTCGATGGATGCTCTTTGAATTCTTCTTTGAGATATCGATCATCTGCCACATATATGACAGGATGCCGTCCATCTGCTTTTCTTTCGAGAGCTTATTGGCAGCCTCCCAGAACTCTCCTTCGGACATGCCCATATCCGGAATAAATGAATATTCCTGCATGTTCTTCGTGCAGAGTGTCTTGTCAAAGTCATACATTATGGCTACTATGGTTTTCTTCGTACTCATCCATTCGCCTCCTATCGAAATCAGATTCCTGTTTCTATTTCTATCTTGCTTCCGTCCTTTGTCTTGGTTACATGTATCTGCTGCGGGATGCTCTCGATCAGCTCTTCTCTGTGACTGATGACTCCTACCAGCTTATTCGTGTTGGACAATCCCATAAGTATATCCAGTGCATTATCTATAGACTTTCTGTCTAGGGTTCCGAAACCCTCGTCTATAAAGAGCGCATCCATCTGTATACCACCGATATTCTGCGATACCGTATCGGAAAGTCCCAGTGCCAGACTGAGTGACGCCTTAAAGCTCTCACCGCCCGACAGATTTCCGACAGGTCTTCTGTGTCCCGTAAAGTTGTCCAGAACCTCCAGATCAAGGAAGTTGTTGCTCTTCTTTCCGAGAGAATCTTCCTGACGATAAAGCTCATACTGACCGGCACTCATAGGCTTTAATCGTCTGTTGGCTGCTGCAATTATACCGTCAAATCCTGCGGCCTGGATGTACTGCTCAAGAGTGATCTTACCCTTTCCTGTATTTCCTTTTACCAGATCATAAAGCTTCTTGCAGATATTATACTCTTTTCTGGAATCGTTCAGTTCATCCTTTTTTGACAGGATATTAGTCTGCTTCTGCTTATTATTGTTTATACGGTTGGATACTGTATTCGAGGATTGTCTGATCTCCTCAACCTTCTTCTGCTGATTGTCGCAGTCCTGCTTCAATGACTCGATATCAATAACCTTCAGACCCTTGGCAGCATCTTTAGCTTTTTTCAAAAGTACCTTATTTGTTGATACTTTTTTATCGTAGTCATTGATTTCCTTTTCATTATCTTCAATTTCAGCTTCGGTTACTGCGAATTCCAGCATTTTCTTAATGCTTTCGAAATCCTTCTTCTTCAGTATCTCATCCAGCTTTGCTTTTGCTTCTGCCTCGGCCTTCTTCTGGTCTTTTAATCCGGAATTAAGAGTATTTAGAGTTCCTTCCAGACTCGATAATTCCTTTTCGGCCTTGTCCTTTGCTTCTTTGGCATTCTTTATACTGTCTTCAATGTTCTTTACTTCTTTTTCCGCTTCTTCTTTCTTAGCGGCAGCGGTCTTCCAATCCGGATAACTTAAGTTTTTAATCGCTTCAAGTGAAGCTTTCGCTTCGGCTTTTGAACTTGAGATCTTACTCATAGCTTCGCCGAGCGTGGCTTTATCATTAACCAGCGCATCCTTATCCATTCCCTGAGCCTTACTCAAATCTTCACTTGCTTTTCTATATCTATCACAATCAGCCTCAAGTGCGGCTTTTTTCTTATCATTCTCCGATATCTCGGAATGAATTGTTTTTTGAACATCAGCCAGTTCTTTTAACATATCATCGAGATCTGTCTCTTCTTTATTCTCTAATGCTTCTTTTATCTTATCCGACTTATCACTGATTATATCACTCTCGAAGCATTCGAAAATGCCCTGGCGCATCTGATTTTCGTACTCCTCAAGAGAAGCTTTACATGCCGCAGCTTTACTGTTATCTGTATTCTTTTTCTCACCCGCCTCAGCTTCAGCATCTTTTAAAGCATTAAACTCATCCTCGGTAACTGAGCTTTCGGAAAGCTTGGCAAGTTCCGGATGATGGGTTGAGCCGCAAACAGGACATTTCTCTCCTTCTTTCAGATCTTTGGCCAGGATTCCCGCCCTGCATTCATCCATGGAGATTTCCGCATGTAAACGGGCCTCGGCGGCTTTTTTATACTCTTCCAGTGAGCTTTCAAGTTCCTTCTGAGCCTTCTCAAGTGCAGTCTGCTTTTTGCTTCTTTCCTTATCATTCAGGATAGTATCTATATCCTTCTTAAGAGCTGTCAGCTTCTCACTGTAGCTCTTTACTTTACTGAGTTCTTCCGGTTTATCCTTTAACTCCGTTACGATATCCGTCAGAGTCTTTATCCTATCGTTGAGCTGCTTTTCCTTTTCAGCTAATTCAGTCTCTATTTTCTGATTCTCAGCTTTTTTATTCTCCAGTTCCGAAAGTGTGGATTTTAATTCATCACGCTGCTGGTACTTATCCTTTTCCTCGGAAATCTTATGGATTACCACCTTCAGCTTATCCAATTCACCGGATCTGCTTTCGGCTTGCTTTAATTCCTCTTTCGCCGATTCACAACATACCTTTTTTTCTTCGTATGATTTCTGATTAGATGCTATAGATGCTTCCGTTTCCGATACGTCTTTAACCTTACCGTTCCAGTCTGTATAGACAGGATTCACATCACGTGTGGCTTTTTTCTGCTTATCTACCAGTAGCTTTAACGCTTCTATCACATCCTTCTTCTCGTCTAATTCCTTCTTCTTTTTTTCTAAGTCCAGTACCGCCTGTATAAAATCGTTGTTAATCTCGGCCTTTGAATATTTATCTTTTATCTTGGATAAAGCTTCCTCTTCTTTATTCAGTTCTTTCTCAATGCATTCCTGTCTTTCTTTATCCGAAATGATTATGCTCTCCAATACAGCCAACAGATCATCCAGATTCCAAGCACTTCCTGTATTATCGGCCTTTTCCTGGAAATCAATGAGTTCCTCGTAGTTCTCATCCTCCTCATCTGCGATCACATCCCGGAAATACTGGAGTATGCTCTTTTCCGAAACATTTCTTCTCTCATTGCTTGCATCCATACGATCCTTGAGCTTTGCTTCAATACTCTTATATCCGTCCGTCATGAAGATTGTACGGAGGATTTCGGTTCTCTGTTCTGTCTTTGCATTTAACAGGCTCCAGAATTCGCCCTGAGCGATCATGGCAATCTGCTTAAACTGCTTTTCATTTATGCGAAGAAGATTCTCCACTTCAGCATTTACTTCGGTTATGCCCTCGACGGTCCTTCCATCCTCATAGTAAAGAATCGCCTTCTCGAGTTCCGGCGTAAAGCCCTGCCCTCTCAGCTTCTTTCGCATATACGGAGGCTTTCTCCATATGTGATATTCATGTCCCTGATGTGAAAAATAGTGGAGCCGTACAGCGCGTAACAGATTGCATCAAAAATAGTGGTCTTACCTGCTCCGGTGTCACCGGAAATCAGGAATAAACCTTTTTCCTCGAACTGATCGAATCGTATCTCAGGCATTTCGCCCGCATATGGTCCGATAGCACTGATTATAAGCTTAATTGGTTTCATCTATCACACCTGCCTCTCGAGCTGCCGTCCGCATAAAATCCATTTCCTCTTCGCTTATCTCGCAGCCGTACATCTGCTTGTAGAAGTCGCCGATCAGGTCCGCGAAACTACGGTCGTGGATTACATTTGATATATCTATCTGCTCAATCTCTTTTGTGTGGGAATTGTCATAGTCTATCTTCACGGTGTTCGGATAGGTCTGCTGGAAGATATTCATGACGTCATTTATATAATCCTCATCGGTCAGCGTCGCGTAAATGAAGTCCTCCGTATCCTTGACGTTGTCCTTCTTCAACAGGTCCTCCATCTTGCCTCTGAGATGCCTCATATCGCGCATCGGTTTCAGAGGAAATGTATTCACGCTCACAGTCTTCCCCTCAACCGTAATGATTGGAACCGACTTTTCGTTG
>CACZHN010000167.1 GCA_902780985.1 uncultured Lachnospiraceae bacterium
TAGATGATATACACGAAGCCATGGCCGAGGCCATCAACGAGACTCTGGTATCCGTAGTGGGAAGCTCCATTACAACCGTTGCGGGATTTGTGGCGCTTATGTTCATGAGCTTCACTCTGGGACTTGATCTGGGAATAGTTATGGCAAAGGGAGTCATCATCGGAGTTATCAGCTGCGTGACCATACTTCCGTCCATGATCCTCTGCTTCGACAAGGCACTTACAAAGACAGGACATAAGCCGCTGCTTCCGGATTTTTCAAAGCTCAGCGGCTTTGTAGTGAAGAGGTTTTATATATTTATAATCCTGGCCGTAATTCTGGTAGTACCGGCATATTACGGTCAGGCACATAACAAGGTTTACTACAATCTGGATACATCCCTTCCGAAGGATCTTCCGAGTATAGTAGCGGGAGAAAAGCTTCAGGAAAACTTTGAAATGAATTCCACTCATATAATCATGCTGGATTCAAACCTCAGCAGAAAAGACACCAAGAAATTCATTAAGGAACTGGAACAGGTTGAGGGTGTGAGACAGGTTCTCGGAATGGAAAGCCTGGTGGGTTCCGCGGTTCCGGAAGAAATGATCCCGGACAGCCTGAAGGAAGTTGTTGATGACGGCGAGTATAAACTCATTTTCATCCTTTCCGAATATAAGGTGGCAACCGATGAAGTAAACAGACAGTGCGATGAGATCAACAAGATTCTGGATAAGTACGATGAGAAGGGAATGCTGATAGGTGAGGCTCCTTGTACCGAGGATCTGATATCCGTTACGAATCATGATTTCAATACGGTAAACACGGTTTCGATCCTTCTGGTAGGAGTGATAATCCTCTTCGTATTCAGATCGCTGTCCCTTCCGGTTCTGCTGGTAGCGGTCATTGAGGTGGCAATCTTCATAAACATGGGTATTCCGTACTTTACGGGAACGACGCTTCCTTTCATAGCATCCATAGTTATCGGAACCATACAGCTGGGTTCCACGGTGGATTACGCAATACTTATGACCAACAAATATAAGTCAGCCAGGTATACGGGGTTACCGGCTAAGGATGCGGCAGAGGAGGCATTTAAGGGATCTGTGAATTCGGTATTCGTAAGCGCCCTGACCTTCTTTGCGGCAACCTTCGGAGTAGGTCTTTATTCGAAGATAGATATGATAAGTTCGCTGTGTGTACTTATGGCAAGAGGCGCGCTGATAAGCATGTTTATAGTAGCCCTGCTTCTGCCGGCGGTACTGAGACTGTTCGACGGACTTGTGGTCCGCACATCCATGGGATTCGGACATTACAAGAGAAAGCAGGAATCACAGCACACGGATATAATTGCGGGAATCAGATAGGAGGATGGAGTTATGTATAGAAGGAAATGTATGAAGAGAGCTCTTGCAGTAATACTTGCGGCATCCATGATGCTTACGGCAGCAGGCTGCGGACAGACCAAGGAAGTAGCGGCAGAGCAGGTGGAAACAACACTTAACGAAGGAAATGAAACGGAGATCGCGGACGTACTGGGAGACTCTCTTGGTATCGGCGGAAATACGGACTGCGATAAGGACGAGACAGTTTATGTATTTACCGACTCCGAAGGAAAGGTATCCGATGTAATAGTAAACGAGTGGCTGAAGAACTCCGATAATTCGGAAGTCATTCAGGATGCCAGTACCCTTACCGATATCGAAAATGTAAGCGGCGACGAGACATTTGAGGAAAAGAGCGGAAAGCTGGAGTGGCAGGCCGACGGCAGTGACATTTACTATCAGGGACATACGGATGCGGCTCCTCCGGTAAGCATAAAGGTAACTTATACTCTTGACGGAAAGATCGTTTCTCCGGAGGAAATAGCAGGAAAAAGCGGAGAGGTAAGCATCCGCTTTGATTATATAAACAATTCCAGGGAGGGCGAAGTATATACCCCGTTTGCTATGGCTACGGGAATCTTCCTCAGCAGCGACAATTTCAGCAACGTGACGGTTGATAACGGCAAGGTCATATCCGACGGCGACAGATTCATCATCGTGGGAATGGGTATGCCGGGACTTACGGAGAGTCTGGGACTTGATGATGAAACCGAACTTCTGCCGGATCATTTCACCATAAATGCAACGGCTCGGAATTTCGAATACGACATGTCCATGACCGTTGCGGCTACGGACATTTTAGGTGCGGATAAGGATATCGATGTCTCCGAGTATGAGGAGAAGATCGAGGATCTGGCAGATCAGTACAGTGAAGGAATGGATAAGCTGGCGGACGGTATAGTTGAATATACCGATGGAGTAGGACAGCTGGCAGACGGAATTAACGAACTTAATTCCGGTGCGGAGAAGCTGGATAAAGGTGCAGACGAACTTAAGAGCGGAGCGGATCAGCTGAAGTCCGGTTCGGAGCAGCTTTCCGGCGGCATTACGGCGGCAAAGGAAGGTTCGGGACAGGTTACCGAAGGTGCACGTCAGCTGGGAGACGGAGCAGATCAGCTGGCTGAAGGTATGGAGGCGTATACCGGAGGAGTTTCAAGTGCTGCGGACGGAGCAAAGCAGCTGGGCAGCGGAGCCGAGAGCCTTGAAGCCGGAGCGGTACAGCTTCAGGTCGGTTCAAAGGATCTGGCGGACGGTATAACCGCATATACGGAAGGTGTAGGCGAAGCAAAGAGCGGTGCGGACGAACTGGCATCGGCGGTTTCACAGCAGATCCTTCCGGGATTATATAACGATAGCGGTGACAATCCGGGACTTGTTCAGGGGCTGGACAGTCTGGACAGCGGACTGGGCAATATGCAGTCTCAGGTGAACGGCATGTTTGAGAGCCTTCACGCCAGCAGAAATTCCATTGCGGCTGAGGCAGGCGGCACACCGGACAGTGCTACGGTAGAGGCACTTAAGGGTGCTGTTAAATCTGCATCGGATACATATGCTGCGGCATACGGACAGGTATATGCGGCAGTATTTCCGGGAGCTTACAGCGCAGCGATAGAGGCGGGCGCTACGGAGGAAGAAGCGGTTGCACAGGCTGCTTCGGCAGCGGCAGGAGCTGCGGAATCCAACGAAAATGTACAGGCAGCGGCAGCTGCGGTATCTCAGTATTCGGCACAGCTTGCGGCTTACAGCCAGGCATACGGAACAGACAGTGCCGTATCACAGGTGCTGGGATATGAGGAAACATTTAAGAACGGAGTAGCTCAGCTGAAGGGCGGTGCCGATACACTCAGTGCGGGAAGCAGACAGCTTTACGGCGGACTTACACAGGTTTCCGCAGGAGCTGATAAACTCAGTGAGGGACTCGGAACACTGGCCGGAAATTCCGAAGCCCTCTGCACCGGAGCAGAGCAGATAAATGCGGGAATATCACAGCTTAAGATGGGAGCAGGTCAGCTTAAGGGAGGTATCTCATCCCTTAACACAGGTCTTGATACCCTGGCAGGAAACAATGAAGCTCTGAATAACGGTATCAATACACTGTCAGCCGGAGCAGGACAGCTGAACGAGGGCTCTGCCAAAGTGACACAGGGACTGGGACAGCTTGAGTCCGGTGCGGGAGAACTCACAAACGGTCTTGATAAGCTGAGCACCGGAACGGGAACGCTGGCAGCCGGTACGGACAGCCTTGCAGCGGGAACATCCAAACTTGCGGACGGAGCAGGCAAACTTACCGCCGCATCCCCTGATCTTGTAAGCGGAGGTAACAAGCTTAACAGTGCCACCGGAGAGATGCTTGATAAGCTGAGTGAAAAGGAAGAAGACCTTGATCTTCTTACGGACAGATTCAATGCGGTGAGAGCTGCGGGAGAGGAATACCAGTCCTTCGGCGGCAAGAGCGACAGCATGAAAGGCAACGTAAAATTTGTCATAAAAACCGAGGGCGTTAACGCTGATTAACCCTTTACGATTTCCTATGTTTTTCGTATAATTAAGGTATGTCACACGAGGCTGACCGAGGGGCTTACCTATGAAGAAATTCAGCATAGGAAAAAAGATGTATATATTTGCCGTAGCAACGGTTTTGATTGTTGCGGTCACTGTTTGTGTGCTCAATTACGAGATAAATGCGGGTCAGATTGATGATTACTTTATGCGGCTCACCATGAATACATCGCAGTATTATGCGACTCAGGTGGATGTGGAATTTCTGAAAAAGCTGAGAGAGGTGGCGGAGTCCGAAGAGTATCAGAAGATAAGAGAGAAGGCCGCAGAGGAAGAGAGCGAGCTGGAGGTCATAGATTATCTTAAGGGTAAAGGCCTCTGGGATAAGTATCAGGAAGAACGGAACAAGATGATAGACTACATCGAAAACATGACGGATGTAGAATATCTCTATCTCATAGTCTGGGGAGATAAAGACTGCGAACGCGATATGTATCTTCTGGACGCGGATGACGTTCCCGTCTATGAGACAGGTTATTACGAGCTGCGTGAAGCCGAGTTTGCGGGAGTCGATCCTACGGATGTTATAGAACCCGTGATCAATAACGGAGACTGGGGCTGGCTCTGCTCCGGATATGCACCGGTATTCGATGAAGACGGAAATGTGGTCTGTCATGTCGGATGCGATGTAAACATGGAGAATATCGTAAATGAGAGAAGGCTTGCATTTTCCTATATGATACTCAGTGCCGTGGTATGTGCGATCTTCGTACTTATCGGAGCCATAGTTTTCGTAAACAGGGTACTTATCAGTCCAATCAAGAAGCTTACGGGCGAGATGAAAAGGTTTACTCCGGGTGAAGGACGTGATTATCAGGAAGCCGGAGTTATGGAGCTTGATATAAAGAATCATGATGAGATAAAAGATCTGTATGATGAGATACGTTCGATGCAGATCAGGATCACCGATTACATCGACAACATTTCCGAGATAAAGCATAAAAATGAAATAGCGGAAAGCGTTCTAAAGCATCGAGAGAAAGAGATCGGCGAGATCAGCGAGGAAGCTTATAAGGATCAGCTTACCGGTGTGGGCAACAAGAACTCATACAGCAAGAAGGTTGAAAGGCTTGGTTCGGAGATTAAAAAGGGCAGCGCGGAATTTGCCGTTGTAATGGTGGATGTAAACAGGCTGAAGTATATAAACGACACTTTCGGACACACGGCGGGAGATACGTATCTTATAGGCAGCTGCCATGCGATATGTGAGGTGTTTAAGAAGTCTCCGGTTTACAGGATCGGAGGAGACGAGTTTGTTGTTATCCTTCAGGGTGACGATTATAATGACCGTGAGAAGAAAATGGATATACTCCGGAAGTCCTTCGAGGATTCCTATGACCAAAAGAATGTGGATCCGTGGTTCAGGTATTCCGCATCTGCGGGTGTGTCGGAGTATAAAGAGGGTGATACCTTCGAAACTGTATTTAAACGGGCGGATGAACTTATGTATGCCGCAAAACAGGAATTTAAAAAGCTCAGGAGCTAAGCTCCCGAGCTTTTTTGTGTTTGCGCGCCATGGGCGCACTCTAACGGGTGAAAGTCCCGAACATGCCCGGATAGTGGGAAGTGTATAGCCGAACAGCAAGGGTGTCCATTGTGAGA
>CACZHN010000168.1 GCA_902780985.1 uncultured Lachnospiraceae bacterium
TTATAGTTCTTAATTGTGAACATGCTGAGGAAGCATCCTGCTACAAGTAATACAAGTGTTACTGTTACGATTTTGATTGATGTTGTTGTTTTCATAGTTTTTATCTCCTTAGAAATTATATTATTGTTTCTTGCGATTATTTTTTGTATCTCTCGCTTACAAACACATAATACAATAATTCCGGAAATCAGTCGTTTGATTAACATTACAAATCCTTACAGTTCTGTAATGTTACAAAAGTCTTATTGACTTGTCTCTTCTACATTTTTATTTACGATTATTCCGAAATTGTCTCGGCGTGATATTGTAACATTTCACAAACTGCTCCGTCATATAACTGGAGGAATTAAAGCCACACAAACTACTGATAAACTCAACACTGTCATCCGAGGATGCAAGAAGCTCCATGGCCTTATCCAGCCTGTAGCGGATCAGATATTCATTTGGCGTATGCCCGGTATATTTTTTAAAGAGATTATTGCAGCTGGATTTACTCATGCTTCCGGCCCTTGCGATTTCTTCCAATGAAAGCCTGTCAGCATAATTATCTCGGATAAAACCGATCATATTCTTCAGACTTCCTATCCGCTGGAAATGAATCTCGGATAACTCTTCCTGATTTATCTTCGCAGATTCCAGGATGTAATGCCATATCTGGAAGAAGCATCGGGTAATCTCAAACTGATTCCCGGAGAAACTGTTCAGTTCCCGTGTCAGCATAGCAATGCTCTTTGCTGTTTTATCCCCATTTCGAAACAATATGTATTGCAAGTCAGGGTCGGTAATGATTGGAAGCACATATTCCGATTCAACCTCCGGAGAAGAAATCAGAAGTCTCGGATGGATAACCGTGATAATATAGGTACAATAAGTATTATCCACGTCGGTGGAGTAATGCATCTGACGTGAATTGATAAAAATCGTATCACCTGCTGAAACCTCAACAATCGAACCGTTTATATTATAGGCCATTTTCCCTGTAAGGACACTCATCATCTCCACATCCTCATGCCAGTGGACCTTTCTGATCCATGGTGAAGAGCCATCCATATGCCCTTCAAATGAATATGACGGAAATGAAGGATCATCATAATTAACAATCTCCGAGCGATCATCTCTCTGCCTGATCATGGCACGCCATTGTTCGCGTTTCTCCAGATATTGTTTGTTTTTCATTCTGTTTCACCTCTGATCTGATATTCTTAATTCAGTCCCATTTACGATATTGTTATAAATTATAACATTATCCTTATGGTTTTGACAGTAAAATGAAATTATAATGGTTTTCGCAGACAACACAAGGGGAAATAGATATGAAGAAAAACAGAAATAAAAGATTGATCACAGTATGTATATTAACCTGCATGCTTCTACCTCTGAACGCATGCGGAAAGCAAGGGGACATAACTGCTTCTGAAGAACCACAGCAGCAGATAACGGAGCAGGTTTCAACGGAAGAGACAGCAGAAATATTTCTGACAAATCAAATGACCGAAAACGAACTGTCCCGTGTGTCAAAACACGAGCTGACTCTGCTGGATGAACCAACGGAAGATTCAGATAAA
This sequence comes from uncultured Lachnospiraceae bacterium, assembly GCA_902780985.1. Next base: position 1,566 of record CACZHN010000168.1, read on the forward strand.
GCAGAATGGGATCCCACCGGACACACCGTAGCTGTTGAGGAAAAAACCACCACACCAGCGGAAGAAATCGCAAAGCTTGAGGAAATGCGGGATTATCTGCCGGAGTCTGACTATCAGGATATATTGAAAGACTATCAGGCAATGGAACCCGACACAGTAATAAAAAATCGATTTGTCCTGCTTGATGGAAAGCTTATGGAATATACAATACCTGAAACGGATTTTAAAGATGATTTCATTTCGATATCAGAAATTCGTACAGATTCTGATGGAAATGAGACAGAGATCATAGAAAAGTTTTCAAGTCTGGATGAGTATCTGGACTGGGTCAGAAAAGATTGTGTAGAGTCTAAAGGATATTCTGAGAGTGCAGCTGAACTGATGGCTCAGCGCGTTAAATATGCTTATGAAGCTATCCAAAACGGAGAAGCGGAGATACTTCCGCAAGGCACTGTCAATCCATCAGATCCTTCTTTATATTCTGATTTCGATGAAGAATCATCGGACTATCGAAATGAATGGGAATATGACCGTGCTGAGGTAGAAAAAATAAAAGACTCCATCGATGAGATCAACATTTATGATGAAGAGCTGGATACAGAATTTCTGGTTCACGTTACCCTGCCTCCGAATTACGATAAGGATAAATCATATCCGGTATTCTTTCTGACTGACGGTGTATGGCGTTTCGGAAATCATCCTTCCCTCCGAAAGGCTATGGAAGAGGGAGAAGCATCAGATGTAATCCTAGTAAGCCTTGGTTATAACTACCACATGAATGGTGCAGACGGAAATATCCGTGGTCAGTATTTCGTGCAGAACAGAGCTCTTCTGCTGGATTTTATTACGAACAATCTGATGCCATATCTTGGAGAAAACTATAATATCGATTACGAGAATTCAACCCTTTACGGTCACTCCGACGGAGGCGTATTTACTCATTATGCCTTATTCAATTCAGACCGTTATGAGAATCAGCCCTTCGGGCGCTACATCATCGGAAGTCCGGCTTTCTGGGGACTGTATGACACAACATTCAACCTGGATCCTGAAGGCTGTGAGACAGATTACGGCTACTTTGACCGACATGAAGTTCTGGATAAGAAAGTGTTTCTCTGTGGAGGATCAGAAGAGGATCCTGATTATGAAGCCTCCTACAACGGACATGCCTCAACACTTGAGGGAATCGAGAATCTGAAAAACCGGTTGGAAGCCCATAACGCTAGTGTAACTTGTAAATTGTACGAATCCCACCATTATCAGTATATTCCTGATATGTTGGTCGAATATCTGAATAGACAGTCTTAGTTGCAACTTAATACAGGTTTTATTGTGAAATCATTTGATTCCGTATAAGATGCGTTTGTAAACTAAAAACAAACAAAACTTAGGAGGAACAAACAAATGAAAAACGTGTGGGAGAAATATTTAAGAGGAATCTTATTCTTATATTTTGAGATATATACAGCAGCAACTCTTTTGAACAGTGTTATATATCTTTCAAAGGGTGTATATGAGGATCCGTCAGGAAACTGGCATGAAATCGATAGAGCGGTTATCGTACTTGTAGCAGTTATCGCTTATGCGCTTATCAGATACATCAAGGTTAACAACTTTTTCCTGAAAGATATTATCGTATATATACCAACAATGCTTCTGGTATTCTTATATGTATTCCTTCGTGGATTAACAGTAGAACTTGCAAGTACAGCATATAGAGATATATTCATTAACTACACAGCAGGATTCCTGTTTGTAACAATTATTGTATTAATCGTAAATGTAATCAGAAAGAAGAAGTCAGTAAAGGTAACTGAATAAAATACACATATCTGCGAATTTGTGTAACATGTTTGCAGTTGCTTTACTTGAAGCTATCGGAATGGTATCATAATGCAAAACTTACACTGATGTGTAATTTATGGAGGCGGCATTATGAAGATTCTGATCATTAACGGAAGTCCGAGAACGAAAGGCGTAACAGCCGCAGTGCTTCATATGATGGAAGAAGAACTGGTAATCAGGGGAGCGGATGTTGAATTTGTAAATTTAAGCGAAATAAAAATGTCCCATTGCCGGGGATGTTGCGGCTGCTTTACAACCGGTCATTGCTGCATCGATGATGATGCGGAAGCTCTGTCAAAACGGATCGCAGATGCGGATGGAATTGTCTTCGGTTCACCGACTTATGCAAGCAATGTATCCGGACTGATGAAAGATTTTATTGACCGCGGTCATTTTGTGATAGAGCAGTTATTGCGCGGAAAATACTGTATCACGCTGGCAACAGGCGAGAATTACGGGAATGGCGATGCATTGAAGATCTTAAACAATCTGGTACTTTATTCCGGCGGAAAACTGAGCTCGAAAGTAAAGATCAAGGCCCCTTTCGGGGATGTAAATTCCGTTTGTGAAAATACAAAAGATACTATTCGAAAGTCTGTAGAGAAACTCGTACTCGGAGTAAAGGATAGAAAGTCATATCTGATGCAGGGGATACTTCATTCTGTAATTTTTCATCTCGGAATCAAACCTTTTGTAATGAAGAAGGGTGATGCTTATCGGGGAGTTTTGGAAAAATGGGAAAGAATGAGGATTGGATAAACATCTTAGTTATGTATGAATACCAATTGCTCATTGCTCGTTTCTATATATCCCTCTTCGCACTCATATACTATATCGGTGTGGTACTCTCCTTCATGCGGAGTTTGTTCTGATGCGGCTATTAAGTGTGGACAGTCACTGATGTCTAATTCTTTAATGCCGTTTGGGAGATTAATATTATTAATATTCGGAGAACCGCTGATATTCAGGTTTATTTCAGCTATCTCATCACCATAATGAAGATCGTATATCGCGAATGAACTAAGCTTACTGCAATTACTAAGATTAATAGAAGGGACTCTCTGTTTATCTTCACTCCAAATTGAAAGCCAATCCAGATTATTGCATCCTGACAGATCGATGTTGCAGCTTTGTTCCTGCTCAATATCAAAATATTGAGTATCAAATTCAGCTCTAAAACTATTCAATGAAGCACAATCCTTAAAAATAAGATCACCATTAGCCACACATTCACCGTTACCACAGTAACCGAATTCTACATATTCAGCAGAATCATTTTTGAATAGAACACCCTTCTCAAAAACACAAGAGCGAAATGTAACATTTTTAACCGAAACATTATTATCAAAGACAAATGTTTCGCTGAATTCACAATTCCATATTTCTATTGTCTCTAAACCTGACATGTTTTCAAGGCTTGATAAATCAGGACACTGATAGATAAGACTAAGTTCTTTCAAATTGGACAGTTTCTCAATACCTGATAAATCAGTACAATCACAAAGAGAAAGACGTTCCAAATTCTTCAGATGCTTAATGCCTGATAAATCATCACACGGGCTGGAAATTAAAAGCGTTGTTGCATCTTCCGATTCCTTCTTGCTCAGCACACCGTTTTTGTCTTTATCAACATAAGTGCTGACCGCAGCTCTTAATGCCCGATCCGGAAAAGTCCATCTATTAATCCAAAGTCCAAACAAATTAAGAGAATATAAGACTAAAATAACGACTAGCAACGACAGAATCGATATCAACAAGAGGGGTTTTTTCATAATAGCTTTCCTCCTAAAATCACATTCGTCTTCCCTACTATTTATAAACTATCGTATCTGTTACAGAATACGATATCCTTTCGTATATTTATGATTCTCGATCACGAATTTCTTACCTTCGACTTTGTTCGGTAATTCGCGTGTTGTAATAAAGTCGCCGGTAACCGTTACAAAGTACTGCCTGCCGCCTTTTTCCACCAGATAACAGCCTGCGTTATTGTTCAGTTGGTCCATAACCTCTACAACACCCGGCTGAACGATAAAATCAACGAGCCATTCGGCTTTTGACATCTTTCTGTTGCTTATCAGAGCATAAATGGCGTCGGCATCATGATGCTTTGCAACACAACATGCGTCTCTTTTATCTCTGCATTTACCGGATTTTTCGAAATCATTCAGATTTATTGCTTCCTTTATCTCGTTAAATGTGATCTTCTCATCATCATCTAACAGATAATCCACACTTACATTAAGTAACTGGGCCATTACCTTAAGGTTATTTACATCCGGCATACCCTTATCGGTTTCCCACTTTGCGACTGCTGATCTCGATACGCTCATCTTCTCAGCGAATTGCTCCTGTGATAATCCTGCGTTTTTTCTTGCCTCTTTTAACTTTTCTCCAAATGTCATGTCTCATGACCTCCTTATCATTCCGCGGTGCGGTTTTATTGTGATCCCACCATATATCCGGATGCCCGTGACAGTAAAGAGACGAACCGAAACAGGACTGTTACTCTCCGTAACATCCCGTATTTACGGGCTTTTCTGCATCACAGTTACAATATAATTGTACTAAATTTGAATTCTTTCGCAACTGTAAGATTTGCGAAATATTCTGGAAAGAATCCTATGATATATTACCACCATAGCAAACAGAAAACCAAATCATCAGGAGGAATACAAGATGAGTATTTTAAAAGCAAGTGAATTAAAGAAGTATTATGGCGAGGGCGAAACTCAGGTGAAAGCACTTGACGGAGTATCACTCGAGGTAAATAAAGGAGAGTTCTTAAGTATCATAGGAACCAGCGGAAGCGGTAAGTCAACACTGCTTCATATGCTCGGAGGACTTGATAATCCTTCTTCAGGAAATGTAGTTATAGACGGTACTGATATATCTAAGATGAAGGGCGATGAGCTCTGCATCTTCAGAAGAAGAAAGATCGGATTTATCTTCCAGAGTTTTAACCTGGTCCCATCGATAACGGTTTATGACAATATAATCCTTCCTCTTCAGTTAGATGGAAAGAAAGTTGATAAAGAATTTGTAAATAAAGTTGTAGAAGTACTCGGATTAAGCAACAAGCTTGACAGAATTCCTTCAAAGCTTTCGGGAGGACAGCAGCAGAGAGTAGCGATAGCAAGAGCGCTTGCATCAAAGCCGGCAATCATCCTTGCCGATGAGCCGACAGGAAACCTGGACAGCAAGACAAGTCATGATGTTCTTAGGCTTCTCAAGGAAACAGGTAAGAAGTTCGATCAGACAATCGTGATGATCACACACAGTGATGAGATAGCTCAGATGGCTGACAGAACAATCAGAATAGAAGACGGACATATCGTATAAGCTTTTACTTAATCAAATCAAAATCGACATAAAGGAAACGGAAAAATGCAGAGTGTAAATAACAAAAACGCAATATCAAAGCTTGCTATCAGCGGAATCAAGTCAAATATAAAGAAGTTCATAGTAATGATCGGAGCTGTAATTCTTACAACTCTTCTCTTCTCATCACTTTTCACAGTTGGCGGAAGTGTGATAGGAGAGTCACAGATTTCAACAATGAGACAGATCGGTACAACATATCATGCCGGATTAAAGTATATGAGCCTTCCTGAATATGAGCAGGTAAAGGATGATCCGAAGATCAAAGATGTTTCTTACTGTATCATGGTCGGATACCTTTCAAATGACGAGCTTAAGAAGCTCACAACTGAGGTTTATTATTCAGAAGAACTGAATGCAAAGAATTGTTTCTGTTATCCGGAAGTGGGTAACCTTCCTGTTAAGGAAAATGAAATCGTAACCAGTGATCTTGTTCTTGATAAACTTGGTGTACCGGCAGAGGTCGGAACAACATTTACAGTTAAACTTCTTATAGATGGTGAGGAAATCTCACAGGAATTCGTACTCAGCGGTTATTTTACCGGTGATAAAGTAGCAATGGCTCAGATGGCTCTTGTTTCTAAGGAGTTTCAGGAGAAATATGCTCCTGTTAAGATGACAACTTATGCCGATCGTACAGATAACAGCATGGCAGGTTGGATGAGCGTAAATTTTAATTTTGGTAACAGCTTTAATATTGAAAAAAATGTTAAGTCACTTATTGACAGAACAGGTCTCAGAAGTGATGTTGACTACGGTATAAACTTTGCATATGCAGGATATGACGTTGAGCCTTCAATGGCTATCATATGTATATCAATGCTTATTACATTCTTCATTGCAGGATATCTTATCATTTACAATATCTTCGATATCAATATCGTTTCCGATATGCAGGAGTACGGACTTCTTAAGACAATCGGAACAACAGGAAAGCAGCTTAAGAAGATCGTTATTAAGAGAGCAAATCTTATTTCATTAATCGGTATTCCTATCGGACTTCTTCTCGGAGTTGGTGTAGGGGCTTGTATCCTTCCTTTCATTTCCGGTCAGATGAGCACAATGACTGTAGGAAAGGGAAATGTACATCTCAATATCTGGATCCTTATAGGTGCAGCTCTTTTCTCATACATTACAGTTCGTATAAGTGCAGGAAGACCTTGCAGAAAGGCAGCAAAGGTATCACCTATTGAGACACTCAGATATACAGACACTTCTGACAATGGTGGTAAAAAAGGCAAGAAGCTTACAATAGTTATTCTTTCATTATCATTATCACTGATCATCCTTAACGGAGTAATCGGATTAATCAGCGGATTTGATGTAAGCGAATATGTAAAGGGTGA
>CACZHN010000169.1 GCA_902780985.1 uncultured Lachnospiraceae bacterium
GTCCATGCGGCGCCGATAACTCTTCCGTTATCATCCGCAACGTAAGCAAGATCCCCTCTTCCGGTTCCGAAGTTTTCGTAATACAGCTTCAGTTCAGGCTGTTCTACGATCTCTCTTACCGGTGGTTCCACACCTTCCGGAATGAAGATAGCTTCATATAAAAAATCTTTTAATAAATCATATTCTGTTTCTTTTATTCTGCGTAATTCCATCTAGTCCTTCTTTCCTTTTCCAATCTTTCGTATCTTGTGAATCGAAAATAATATTACCGCTCCTATTACAACTCCTGTTGTATTCAGTATCAGATCATCGATATCCGTGTGTCTTCCGTAACAAAACAGCTGAGAAACCTCTATCAAAAATGTATATCCGGCTCCCGCAAGTATTGTTTTTCCGATACTGTCCAGCTTTTTGAAACATATCGGCCACACTATCCCGACCGGTATAAACATTGCTATATTGCCGATGATATTGATCAGCCATCCGTCATATCTGTCCACCAGGAAGAAAAAAGGCCTGAAACTGTCCCCTTCCCCGTCAAATCCTAACTTAAGCGGTTGTATCTTTCCGTTTTCAAGATGAAGTTCAAAATATACAAATCTTGAGATAACTGCAATACATATATATACCAGCAGCATCTGCAGTTCTCTTTTCAAGGAAAAGCTCTTGCTTTTTACAGCAACAACTCCCCTTACAATAATCCATACGATGGTTATAATGATCAGTAATTGTGTGTATGTTAGCACCATCTTTTTCCTTTCTCTTGTCCTTTCTTAAATTGTATTCAATTTAAATTATCTCTTCACCTGAATGAACATATTCGAGTTTATCACCCATTATGGTTTTCATTATGTCATAGGCTTCCGTGCCCGTACAGTGACATGTAACGAACTTGGTCGGGTACTTATTCAGCTCGCGGGCTATCGACTTTACCTCTTCAAGCTCGTTATCACGGTAAGGCGTTTTTTTCATCAGGTGAAATCCGCTGATCACAAGATCCGGTGATGTACCGTAATGCTCTTTATACGCATCAAGTATGCTTAAGATTCCGTTATGGGCACAGCCGGACATAAGGATCGATCTGCCGTCCTGACGAATTACCAGAAAATGCTCGTGGCCGAAATCATCACGTCGGAATTCATTTCCTGTTTTAACAAGAAGCCTCTTATTCGTAAACGGAAGTTCATGACTTCTGTTTTCTATCACAAAGAGTTCCAGTTCATCATCGATACGGCTGTAACCGTCTATGAATCTTACCTGCGGAAGCGTCGCTATATCTTTATCGATACCTATGTATCTGAATCTTTCCGGAGCGTCGACTCCGTCATCGGCATAGTAATCTTCCACCGCGGATTTCTGCATGTAAATGAGGGCATTACCATTGATCTTCGTAAACGGGATTATACCTCCCGAATGATCATAATGCCCATGGCTTAAGACCACGATATCTACCGCAGACAGATCTATGCCTAAAGCTTCGGCATTGCTAATCGACTCCTCTGACGGACCGAGATCCAGCAGGAGTTTATGCTTCTCGGTCTCAACATAAAACGAAAGGCCGTGCGCATACGCACAGCCGATTCGTCCGGGTGTATTTTCAATAAGATTTATTATTCTCATTTTTTCCCCTTAATTATGACAGTTACCATGTCCGCATGTATGACCTTCAGCATGGTCATGATCGTGATGGTCGCAGTTCGCCTCTCCGCTTGCATCAAGTGTTCCTGCAATCAAAGCTTCAACAGCAGCATCAGTGCTTCCTGATATTCCGGCATACAGCTTAATTCCTGATCCTAATATAGCATTGACCGCTCCTCCGCCGATTCCTCCGCAGATCAGTGCGTCAATATTGGCAACGCTTAGGATACCTGCAAGTGCTCCGCAGCCCTCTCCGTTGGTATCCAGGATGTTTGAACTTACAATCTTTCCATCCTCTATATCATAGACTTTGAACTGTTCAGTTCTTCCGAAATGTCCGAATACATTTCCGTTATCATAAGTTACCGCTACTCTCATGAGATTATCTCCTCTACTTCTGTATATGATATCCGCCGTCGGCAAATACATTCGTACCTGTAACGTAGTCCGACATTTCCGACAGCAGAAACATTATAACAGAAGAAATGTCTTTTGGCATTCCCAATCTTCCCTGAGGGATCAATTTTTCCGATTGTTCCCTGACCTCGGGATTATCGAAGGAAACCGCAGTCATTCCCGTATAAGTAAATCCCGGAGCTACAGAATTAACCTGGATATTGTGAGGTGCAAGGTCAAGGGCCATTGCCGAAGTCATGGATACTACCGCACCTTTGGATGCTGCATAATCAACCATATTGTTTCTGAATATCGAAGCCCTGATACAGCTTACATTTACTATCTTTCCGTGATTTTGCGGGATCATCTTCTTTGCCGCATATTTTGACACCAGATATGTTCCCTTGGTATTGGTATCCAGCCTCTTCTCAAACATGTCTGAATCCATATCATAGAATGGCTTTCCGCACCCCCAGATTCCCGCTGCATTTACAACGCCGTCTATTTGCTTATATTTGTCCGCAATACCTTCAATCATACTTTTTACCGCATTCTCATCCGTTACACTCAGAACATAATGCTCGTATGATTCATTCTCTATCGATGCAGGATTAACATCCGCACCGAAAACCTTTCCTCCGTATTCTATAATCTGTTCCGCACAGCTCTTACCGATTCCCGACGAAGCACCGGTAACTATAAAAATTTTATTTGTAAAATCCATCTCTTCACAACTCCATTCTCATTGATACTATACCGTCTTTTTCAGCCGTTTCTTCAAATCCCATACGTTTATATAATCCGTATCCGATTTCCATAACAGAAGGCTTGGTGGTAAATGTTACTTCTTTAAACCCAAGCTCCCGGGCTCTGCCAAGCATTGCATTCAGCATCACGCGAGCGTATCCTTTTCCTCTTACCTCAGGTCTAATGAAAAGCCTCTTCGCTTCACATACTTCATCATCGATCTTTCTTACCGCGATACAGGCAATGGACTTGCCATCCTCATAGCCGATAAGCAAAGCTCCTCCCTTATAGAAGCCCGAAAGATCATTCAGTTCATTATCAAATGATACAAAGCAGCTTTCCGCACCCTGAATATGGGAGTATTCAATAAAAAGTTCTTTTACGACCTGCATATCCGAACATTCTTTAACCTCAAAAGCCATCAGATTTCCTCCTTTGAACAAGCCGCGTTGAAAAGCTGAAGCGAGTCGATTACCTGATCTCTTTTATCTTCGGGTATTCTGTCAAGAATCTCAGCGAACTTTCGATTCATGTCATTTTCGATTTTTTGATATTTCTCAGAACCTTTTTTCGTTAGATTCAGAACCACATATCTTCTGTCTTCTTTTGATGGATTCCTTTTAACAAATCCTTTCTGAACCAATTCCTCAACTGTTCTGCTGATACCGCTTTTATCCAGCCGTAATGTTTCAGCCAGTTTTTTAACGGAAATATCCGCATTACGTCCTATTCCAACTAGCACAAAGCACTGTGCTTCACTAACACCGCAGCACTCCGTCTTGCTAATATCAGCAAGATTCATCTTGAGTCTTCGTGTATTTTCTCTGAATAATTTTACCTGTTCCATAGTATCACCCGCCTTATGCAAGCATACTATATCAATTAGTTGATATTGTCAACTGTTTATTCAATCATCTGTATTCTCTTTCTTATAGCAGTCGATCTATGTCTGTCTTTGATTCTCGTTTTTATAACACTCCATGACCAATTTTTCACTCCATAATAAAACGGATTATCATAAGAGCCCACTCATTATCAAAACACAGATCGCTATATAGTGAAACCACAGTGCCTCCCGAATAATGCGAGATAAGTGCTTTAACCAGCAAAAACGCACACCAAACACCAGATAAAAACAAACAGATCCGCAAGGGTGAGAAAAATATCATGTTCCTATGTCAAAGTCCTAAAACTGTATTTCCCTGTTGATTGATCAACATTGTGGAACAAAATAAAAGCCCTGCGGAAGTTCATTGTCTTCCGCAGAGCTCTCTGCACGCAGATTTATCTATCTGCGCTTCTCTTTTTCTTTCCTACAACATATACTCCTGTAAGTGAAGCTAACAGAAGTCCTGCTACAGGGATAGCAGGGAAATCATCGCCTGTTGCCGGCTTATCATCCCTCTTTTTCGATTCAGCTGTATATGTATCAGACTGCGTCTTCTTCTCACCTGCATTTACATCAGACTGTGGCTTCTGCTCTCCTGTATTTACTACAGGCTGCGGCTTCTGCACTCCAGCATTTTCACCGGGCTGTGGCTTAAGCTCTCCTGTATTTACTTCATGCTGTGGTTTCTGCTCTCCGGCATTTTCACCAGGCTGTGGGTCCGGATCAGAAGGCTCAGGCTTTTCAAGCTTTCTCTCAACGTAAGTATTTACTATTTCAACCTTGGCAGCATCTGCAGCATCTGTAGCCGTAGCATCTGTAGCTGTAGCAACTCCGATTGTTATATCAACACTTCCGATTCCCTTAACATCAAGTACATATCTGTCTTCAAGAGTCTTTCCGCTGATATCACTATTACCTGCGATAGCATCAACTTTATCTTCTTCAACCGTATATGTTCCCAACTTAAGCTTTCCGAGTGTTACCACTTCACCGTCCCTCAGGCTAATTACAGCTTCCGACTTGTCAGTTGTAAGTATTGCCATTCCGTCTGAATCAACTTCATTGCAAACATATCTTCCGTCTGCATCTTTAACTGTAATCTTAAATGTTTTTCCGTTGAGGTTGCTGTCTGCTTCAGCACCTGTTGCTGTATTATCAACAACAACATTATTTCTGATTGTCAGATAACCGTAACCCTCAATAATTATATTCTTTTTATAACTATTGGTTACTTCGAATTCTACGATTCCTCCGTCAGTGAGCTTTTCACCGCCATATGGTATTTCATTTCCGCCCTTCAGTCTAACTGAAACATCATCAATTGAGGCTCCCGGAATCTCTACCGGACAGCTTAACTCTGCTATGTAGTATAGACCTGCCGGAACATTTTCCTCGGTATAAACACCCGATACGAAATCATTAAGTGTTATCTCTCTGATTCCGTTTGTACCAAAACTTTCCGGACCGTAAATTCTAAAGGTTACAGCTTCCTTATCTGCACTTGAAATAGCCGCTATATCGTAAGGTTCACCTTCAACATTGAAGGATGCAGCTATCTTTATTGTTCCGCGCTCTTCTTTTACTATGATCTTATCATACTTGCTTGTAAACTGTACTTCGCCGTCTTCTGTGATATTCTTTACAGACTCACTGAATGTGTATCCATCGAAGCTTACTGAATCTGCTCCTGCTTCTGTGACTGTGTATTCTCCTACAGGAATATCTTTCTCTACGTATGTAAAGTTCTCATCGAAGTCAGCCAGGGTTACAACCTTTGTTCCGTACTTCTCGGGACCTGTGATTGTAAAC
>CACZHN010000170.1 GCA_902780985.1 uncultured Lachnospiraceae bacterium
TAAACAGATTTGTCAACAATATTCTTTATCAAATCTTTCACTTGTTATTATCATATTGATTATATCAAATTTTGAAACAAATGTCAAGATGACACAGGGGGGACGGAGGTCAAGTATTCAAAATGAATACTTGACCTCCGTCCCCCTGTGTCATTTCTCCAAGTCTCTTATCAGGAAGAGTCCTATCGCTACCGATACAATCGTTATAATGATCGACTTGATAATTATTCCCGAACCAAGCCACTCTCCTATCAGATTATCTATATCGGTTCTGTTTTCGAATACAACAGGACGTATCATCAGGCTTATATCAAAGAGGAAATGCAGCACCATATTTCCCCAAAGATTTCCCGTTCTGATATAAAGCGCTGCCAGGAAGAATCCGATTCCCATAGCGTAGATCACCTGTGCATATATAGGTGCGGTATCTACTGCTCCTTCAAGATTGGTCAAATGCATTAATCCGAAAAATATCGACGACAGCGACATCGCAGCGATATAGGACTTCTTACTCTCTCCGAAAGCCTTTCTGAAAAATGTAAGCAGAAATCCTCGTGTCAGCAGTTCCTCACGAACTCCCGCCGCAATAAATATACCAAATAAGAAAACCGCAATTGCCTTTCCGTCCATCTGCGGCGCTCCGTATTCTTTTACAGCCTTATAAATATTCGTTATCAGATAGTATGCGGTAACCGCTGTCATCACACCGCCGACAACAAAGGTCTTCCCAAAGCTTTTTAAAGAGAATGCAAATACCTTTTTCTCTCCGAATGCTATGACTATAACTATCAGAACCGCTATGATAACACCCAGAAAAATCATATCCGCATAAGGCGATTCAGCCAGCTTAAAGCCTTGTACCACCATTCCCGGAAGGATAAGCATAAGTGCGAAGCCTAATACTATACCACCAATGTACTTAAAATTTCTCAAAAAACTATTCATCATTTCTCTCCTTTATGTCAGTATTTTCAGTTTTGAATATTTTTTGATGAGACGCGATGGCTATTATATCTTCTGCAACCTTAAGTTTCTACCATGCCTGCATTAAGTTAACATTAAGAAAGGAGAGGCAAAAAAGCCTCTCCCTGATCTGCTTTACTAAATCCGTTTTATTATTCACATATCTGTATCATCATGTTATAAGTGACTCCCTCTGCCCGGTTAAACTCCCATGTCAGATGCTTCTCTTTGGGATTCATATGATCAGCCACATATCTTATGCTCTGCTCTGCCCCTTCCACAGGACTGGCGGGATTATATTCATTCCCGAAGATAACTGTTTTTCCGGCAGTACGGCACAGCACGTTATCTATTATGGGAATAACCCGGTTATTCATATCATGTAGTGTTATGTCAACCACTCTTTCCAATTCACCGACTTCAGGTATGATCTCCTGCAGACTGCATATCATAGATCTTATAAAGAATGAAGCCGTAGAGAATAGCTGGCTGTGAACTCCGCAGCATACCACCGTATCCACAGACTTTTCAGGCAGCTTCCCCATCAGTTCTTCTTCGCTTCGTACCATCTTATCTTTTAAGGCATTCAGCTCGGACATCAGTAATGTTCGGAATGAATCCGCCGTCAGACTCCTGCCTTCAGCTCTCGCAGCCGTAAGCAGCTTATCGCAGAAACTTTCAAGATCTGCCTCGCTTATTCCCGTAAGAGATACGTTCCTGCATCCAACTCTGCCACGAAGTCCCTCCGGAATCGCACTGATTGCAGCCTGCATAGCTTCTTCATCCACATCCACACATATGACCTTATCGGTCATCCCGGCAATCTTCTCCAGATCAATGTCATTGCACCGACCGGCTCCGACTATCATAACGCTCTTCGGACTCTTTTCAAGGATTACATCCGTCAGCTGAGAACGATAGACTGCCCAGTCTTCCCGGGCACATCTCATTATGAATTTATCTTTTATATGCCGATAAACACTCATAATTCCGTGCTGTCCTTTTCATCATTTTCAAATATCCACGGATGCTTCTTCTTATATCTGATCTTCATGGCTTCACCCTCTATCTCTTCCGGATCCGGATGAGTCAGCTTTACAAAAAATTCAAATATATTCATGGTTTTCTCTTATCTAATGATTGGCCGTCAAACATTTCAACCACTCCCCCCGGCTTTGCTACGCCCAGGAGAAATGCCCTGTTATCCTCCGGTGACGCCTCATAAAGGGCTCTGATAAGTTCCAGTGCTGTACACTTTGGCGGAATAGCCTTCAGGAACTCAGGAACCTTCTTTACATACAGCTCCTTACTTTCATAGACCACGCCGTCAACGGACTTTTCGTCATCTATCTCATCATAAGTAAATGTATCCTCGTAGAACTCATACAACTCGATCTTCTCACCTATCTGAGTGATCATCTTACTGATATATCTGTTGCTGATAACGATATTGCTGATATTGTAATTATGTACCACATCGTAATTCTTCGGATTCAGTATCTCCACGATAAGGTCGATCTTATCTCTGTCGAAATCCGGATTGTCACGAAGCTTCTCGAATATAAGATCCTGAACATAGATCAGATTCGTAAGTGCATAAGAATCTATATCCTCTTCCGGGACCATGTCATCGGACAGGATGAGTATACTCGTATCCTCTTCTCTGGCATCTACGAATTCATTTATAGATTTCTTTATAAGCTCCGTATCGTAGATTTCCGCTTCCACAACCTTCTCGACATAGGAGTAGTCCCTGAAGTAATCGTTCTTCTTCAGGCTCTCGCTGTCGTCTATTATCATAATGTTTACGATTTCCTTCTCTCCCGGTCTGTTCCACTCGGATCTGAAGGAATCGAATCCGTCCATAATGGACTTGATCTTACTGTTATGTCCCAGAATGATAACGTTCTTCTGTTCAATCCAGTAATCCTTATTTATCTCAACGGAAAGCTCCGGCTTACTTACCTTTTCTTCCGTTCTGAAATCCTTCTCGGAATTCGCCATATAGTACAGATATCTTCCTGTCTTGGCTGTCATAAAGGAAAGTGGTATCACGTCATCATTCTTATACAGAACTTCTCTGATACAATCCTTTTCCTTCTCCGGACTTCCGATCCTTTCCGGTTCCACCGCCGTATGGAAGAAAGAAGCCCCCTTATTCGAAAGCAGTTCGCTGTAGGTCTGATTAAGCTCCGGAAATATGCAGAACTGGGATAACAGCTGTCCCAGCACCTTGTTGACCGGAACCGGAACGATATTGCACTTTCCGAGCCTCTCCTTATGAGAAATAATCTTCTTAACCACCGACTCGGTCCAGCTGTCTTCCACTTCCACGATTATCTTCTGATTATCCATGGATGTCTCGGAAGATGTGATCTCCGCAACCTGCACCAGAGTTTTAATGGTATTGGCTTCATTTTCACCAAGTATTATCACTGTCTTGGCGTTAAGAAGCGATATATCGTTCAGCTGCTTGCCGGAATAAGTGTTTCCCTCACGCACCACGATTTTCAGAAGATTCTTCAGTTTCTTTTCGTTCTTAAGAGTGAGATACAGCCTCTCGTTGATCTCCCTCTTCACTTCCTCCGAGCTGCTGTTGACCAGAACAACTATCGTCTCCCTCTTCTTCAGATAAAGCATGTCGTTTATGATTTCGGAAGCTCTTGAATTCCAATTAAGGATAACTGTGTGATCCGATATATGAATCGGTCTTGCATATGAATTAGCATTCTCAATAAAGTTGGAAATGTAATTAGTGACATAACCTATGGCCGCACCGGTAAATGTAATCATCCCAAGAATGATGGTGAGAATACATATAATAACCAGAACCGCATTGGCCGTTCCCACGTCAGCGATAACATTCTCTATTGTTCCCGCATCAAGCAGCATACATATAGTATAATAAACGGTCTTCAGATATCCTACATCTCCCACCGTCTCCAACATGAGAGTCTTGATAAGCAGCGAACTTATAAGGATCAATGCCACATTAAGCAGCAGTATTCCGGCCAGAACCGCCCCTCTGGGATTCATCACTATATATAAGCTGATTTTTTCTTTAAGTTTTTTCTTCATGTCACGTTACTCTTCCGTAGTCGCCGTAGTCGCTATACTTGATAAACTCAAAAGCCTGTCATTGGTTCTGTTCATCACATCCCTGAAATATTCCATTTCGGCTCTCGTCATCTGATCGGTATTCCTTTGATACTCGGATATTTTCTGGCTGAATTCAAAATAGTCATTCATGATATCCTGGTAATCATCCATATCCATATGATGAGCCTGGCTAGGATCCAATGCCTTTTCCATATAATCGCAATACCGATTCATGAATTCCTCGTAGCTGTCCATATATTCCTTGAATTCAGGAGAAATATCATCATCGGATCTTACCACAGCCTCAGTAGTAATCTCTTCGGTTGTAATCACTTCAGTGGTACTCTCGGAAATAATCTCCGTAACATCCTCGGTAGTACTCTCCGTAACCGCTTCGGTAGTCGTACTGCTCTTCGCTATTTCCTCAGCTCTTCTCTCGGCAGCTGCCCTCTTCTCTGCTCTGTCACTTCCCGGTCCTGCAAATTTAAAAATCAACGCAGCACCCACAATAAGAAGCACAACCACAAGAACAGCCGCAATGATAATTCCCGTCTTCTTCGGTCTCGGCTTGATATAAACATCCTGCCCATTCAGTTTCATCTGATTCGGGTTATACTGCTGTATCGGCTGAAACTGAGTTTTACAGTTATAACACATGAGCGCCGTATCCGGTAAATCTGCTCCGCATCTCGGACAAATCATATAAAGTCACCCCCTTAATACTTTATGCCAACATGAATAAATAATATTATTATTTCCCTTTTTAGTCAAACCACTATATCTCATCCCCTATACAACAGAAAAAAGACGGTATCCACAAAAGATCTGTGGGAATACCGTCAGATTATCTCTGTTCCTCCATATCTGATAAGAAACCTCTTTTCACGGAGAAGATATATCGTCCCTGTAAATGAAGACATAGATAATGCTATATGTTCAAATGCCAGCGAAACATACGGTCTGCTTCTTGCAAACTTTGGATATGCATTTATTCAGTTGTTTTAACTACCTTATCCGGTATCAGCAGAATATCATCCGGAATAAAAACAAGGGTTGCCCCGGTATTATTTACTTTCTTAGCCCGTATACCAACAAGTGTACAATCCTTGTAATGAAATACTTTGCCGTCCCGATCTATGGTTACTTCGGAGCCGTCAACCTTCTTTACATTCACGTGATATGCTATATATTCATAACGTACTATCACTCTCAGTTTGTTTACCGAGTAGGTTATACAATATGCAATAATCGGAATAGCAAATGTGACTACGAATATCATCATGAAAAAAAGCGGTCCCTGGCCTCTTCTGTGCCTTACAAATATTATTGCCTGCGCTATATCACCGGCAGGTACTGAATCCGGAACACTCCTGGATAATATATACGCATAAACTATCAGGAGCATAACCAGTATCACTCCCACTAAAATCATGAGTTGGTTCCTCACTACTGTAAAGCACATTCTTCCTTCACACGGCAGTGGTTTTCTTATTCTGTAAAAATCCGTTGAATCTTTAGATTTATAAAGATTCCCTCTCTTGTAAAATGCATCTTTCCAATCCTTCATTTCCCGCAGTGCATAACGCACTATATTGGGTGTAGCAGTGATACCCATCAGTGGGAACATGGCAGCTCCTGTGATAAGATATAGTCCCTCATTATCATCGTATCTCGTCGTTATGAGCACCAGTGCAGTTGTTATTCCCACCACATACATAGGGATCAGCTGCTTATCAAAATGCCATTTCAATGTTTTCTTTTTCTCCGGAACCTTATCATAACCTTTTAGCAGCCCATGCATTAAAGCAAACTCGGCAATAGCTGAAATCACAGTTATCGGGCCAATAATCCCAAGCTCCGGCAAAATCATCTTTCTGATAATTGATTCCAAAAGAGTATCCAGAAAAAAACCATTGCATATAGCAAAAGTCATCAAAACAAACGGAAACAGAAGTATTATTATGATTTTTTTCTTAGTCTTTTTATCCACGGTCAGAACTCCTCTTTCGTCATTTTAAAGAATTGTTCAACATGATCTTTAATTGCCTTCTCGCATTCTTTAGCACTTTCCGGCTCTCTATCCTTACCTCAACTCTTACGATTCACCGATATCTCCTATCAGCTCACTCATCTTCTGCAATGCCGCTTCACTCCTGGCTGCATAGGTCCCCTGCGGTTCATCAGTCATCATTACATACAGCACGGCTTCATCATTCATTGTATATATATCGATTCTGTCTGAATACCAGTTGTATATGTGATACGGCTGTTTCGTAAGAAGCTTTTCCAGCTTTATGATATCAGCTTCACTATACCAGATAAAATCTTCGTAATAGTATTCAAAAGGTCCTGCGCAAAGGACAGCTTCGTAGAGAAACATGCCCATCAGAAATTTTGATACGCTTTCTTCTGCCTGTCCGACTTCTCTCACTGTTCCATCCTGAAGAGGTTCAACGACATATACTGCAGGATCTGCAAGCCCCATATCCTCTCTTCTTATCGCCATTTGATAGCAGTGCTGATTTTCATCCAGCAGATAGAAATAGTCTTTAGATTCGCATTTTAACCACTTGCTGTTTCTATGAAATTCAAGATCGATCCAGTAATCATTAGTGCCCTTATATAATTCTGCCGTCTTTCCGCATTTTTTCCAAAAGTCCGTTAATGCAGCCGGCACATCATCAAAGCCTTCACTCATTTCCTGAATCTCAGCATCCGAGTATCCGACAAATGTATCTATGCTATACAGTTTTTGTAATAATTCATATTCGATCAAGATGCCCTTCCCTATCTATCCAATAAGATTCGAAGATTATATATTATGTCTGCTCCATCAGCATATTTGAAACAGTAGAATAGTCCCAAAACAGCTATAACAATATGCAGCAGAATAAAAATAACCGACGTTTTTTTACTATGTCCCTTAAATATCTTCTTTTGAGCTATTATAAAGCCGATGGCCCTTATCAAAATAAATAAAATCTCGACGCTGCCGGCACCAAATCTATATCTGATTGTTTCGTCAAGCTCTCCAAACCAATTCTCAAGTTCTATAAAATCAGGTCCAAATATATGCCGGAACATGTAATGGAGATATAATACAAATAATACCAAAAGTATTATATCTATTAAAACCAGAATTATGCTCACTGTCTTCTTATTCTTCATATGTCCGTTTCCTCCCTATATATAAAGAAACGAATATGCGATCTGATTTTATGGTAAAAGTTTTATCATCGGGTCCTTTTTTCAACTAAACTATCTTACCAAACTGATACTTCACCGTTGTCATTATATTCAACATTGACCGTATCTTCTGTTTGATCAATTCTGGAATTCAATATATACCCTCATACATCATAGTCTTCTTACTTTCCATACCGAACTGTTGTGAATCCGTCATTCCAGCTTGATCTATCCAGTTCATATTCATGTATTTCAAAACACTCCAACGGCAGATCTTTAAAACCTTCCAAGTCT
>CACZHN010000171.1 GCA_902780985.1 uncultured Lachnospiraceae bacterium
CACCCTATTATATAATAACTTAAATATTCAATTCGTGTAAACAAGAAAATATGCTATATAACATTTCTTTATAATGTTCCGAGTGTTAGAATAAAATTACGAAAAATTACGGGAAAGGCGGATATCGGTTATGGATATAAAGTATATGGATCTGCATCTTCATCTTGACGGAGCGGTGACTCCGGAAATCGCAAGGCAACTGGCAAAACTGCAGGATATAAGTCTTCCCGGAGGGGACGAAGAGTTGGAAAAACTTCTCAGGGTGCCGGAAGACTGCGAGAGTCTCAATGATTTCCTAAAATGCTTTGCACTGCCTCTTACCCTGCTGCAGACAAGGGAAGGACTCAGCGAAGCGGTGCGCCTTGTGGCGGATAACGCAAAGCGCGAAGGCGTGGAATATGCGGAGATCAGATTTGCTCCCCAGCTTCATACCGATAAGGGAATGACGCAGGAAGAAGCGATACTCGCCGCACTGGACGGAATGAAGAAGACGGAACTTCATATGAATCTTATCCTCTGCTGTATGAGAGGAGAGGAAAATGAAACGGCCAACTTCGAGACAGTGGAACTGGCGAAGAAATATCTGGTCAGGGACGGTGGCGTTGTGGCGATAGACCTTGCGGGAGCGGAAGCGCTTTTCCCGACATCAAAGTACAGAGATTTATTTGCGAAAGCTTCGGAGTACGGAGTGCCTTTCACCATTCATGCGGGTGAGGCCGACGAACCTGAAAGTATAAGGCTGGCAGTGGAGTACGGAGCAAAGAGGATAGGCCACGGAGTCCGTGCATTTGAAGATCCGGAAGTGATAGAACTGCTGCGTGAAAAAGGAGTAGTGCTGGAGCTTTGCCCTACCAGCAACCGCATGACAAGAGCTGTTACGGATATGTCGAAGTATCCGCTGAGAAGATTCATGGAAGCGGGAATTAAGGTGACTCTCAACACCGACGACCCGGCAATTGAGGGAACAACCCTTGCCGATGAATACCGGTATATGGAGGAAATCCTCGGACTTACGGAGGAAGAAGAGAGAAAACTCGCGGAAAATGCCGGAAAGGCAGCATTTTGCACGATAAATTAGGGTTTTTTCGGATAAAACAGCTGTGACATAACGGTTAACATGTGTTATACTAAATCTAAATTGGGGTTATATGCGTAAGCTGATTTATGCATGAGCAAGATGGGTTATTGTAGGGGTACTGCTTATGGGAAATTCGGTTGATCGTCTGGTTAAATCATTTATGGAAACCATGTTCGGCGGCGCGATCATTTATCGTGCGGAAGAAGGACATGAGCTTCTTTATGCGAACGATGATATGGTTCGCCTTTTCGAATGCGAAAATCTCGACGATTTTATGGATTTTGTTGACGGAAGTTTTGAAGGTATCGTTAACGAGACCAGTTTTTCTATTGTCCAGAATGAGATGATCATTCGTCGTGATTTCGGCAACAGAAATTTTGGGTATGTATTTTTTAAAGTTAAGACAAAAAAGGGAAATGTCCGTCATGTTGTGACTCATTGGACTTATGTTAATGATGCACAGGAAGGCGGGCTTTTTTATTGCAACGTATATCTGAGAAGCGTAAATCACGTCGAATCCGAGATGGACAGAGTAACGGGACTGGGTGGAAAAGGCCTGTTCAGTAAGTATGTTAAGGGAATCAATTCTAAAGATTCGGATACGGATAAGACAGAGTACGCGATAGTATATGTGAATATCGTGCATTTCAAACTGTTGAATATAAACCGTGGAACATCCGAGGGTGACAGATGCCTGAAGGTGATGGCGGATATTCTCAGTAATGTTTACGACGGAGCATATATTTCAAGACTGGCGGATGATCACTTTACGATATTTGCAAAGTACGAAGACATTTTACAGAAGACCGAGAAGGCACATGTTATATTCCGAGATACTTACGGCAACAGGTTCAACGTAAACTGTAAGTTCGGAATATATAAGTTCAGCCTCAGCAAGAGCATGAACATAGAATCGGCCATGTCATTTGCAAAGGTGGCATGTGATTATATAAAGCACGATCCGAAGAAGTATCTGATCGTATACTCCGAGAACATTGCTCAGGAGGTAAATGCAACGGAGTATGTCATCAGAAAGATTGATGAAGCCATAGCAAATGACTGGATCAAGATATATTATCAGCCGGTTATCCGTTCTCTTACCGGAGAGCTCTGCGGTATGGAGTCTCTTGTAAGATGGGAGGATCCGAATATCGGATTCCTTATGCCGGACAGATTTATTACGGTTCTTGAAAAAGAACAGTGTATACACAAGCTGGACAGCTATGTTGTAGAGAAGGTATGTCAGTGCATACATGACAGAGTGAAGGCGGGACTTCCGGTAGTTCCGATATCGGTTAACTTTTCACGTCTTGACTTTATAATGTGCGACATGCTGGATGTGGTTGAGGCTGCGGTTGAGAAGTATGATATCCCGCGTGACTACATTCACATCGAGATAACCGAGAGCATGATCGTTAAAGACGAAGAGCTTATGAGGGAGGTTATCAACAGCTTCAGGAAAGCCGGATACGAGATATGGATGGATGATTTCGGAAGCGGATATTCATCCCTTACCCTGCTTAAGGATTATAAGTTCGATATGCTGAAGCTGGATATGAGATTCCTCTATCCTTTCACCGAAAAGTCCAAGAATATTGTTCGCGCCACCGTGCAGATGGCAAAGGATATAGGAATCAAGACTCTTGCGGAAGGAGTCGAGACTCAGGAACATCTTGACTTCCTCAAGGATATAGGCTGTGAAAGAATTCAGGGATATTACTACGGTAAACCGGAACCTATCGAAGATATGTTCCGTCATCTCGAAGAAAAGTCCATAGCGATAGAAAAGAGAAAGTGGAGACATTTCTATGAGGTCGCTTCTTTCCATGTAAGAAATACCGATGTTCCGCTGGAGATCATCGAAGACGACGGTGAGAAATTCAGGACTCTTTTCATGAATAAGATATACCAGGAGCAGATTCTGGGAAGTGAAAAGAAGACTCTGGAAGAAATAGATGAGATTATCTACAACACTGGTTCGCCGCTTCTCGAAAAATACCGAGAGTATGCGAATACTGTGGAGAGAACGGGAAAGAGTGAGACATTTTACTATACATTAAACGGAGATATTCTCCGACTTACAGCCGAAGAAATCTCAAAGGCATACGGAAAGCATATCCTGAAATGTTCGCTGCTGAACATTACCATGGATAAATATGCCAATGAAACAGAAAGAATGAATGCTAAGCTGAAGGAGATAAATCAGCTGTTCGACGGAGTGCATATATTCGATCTGAAGAACAATAAGCTTATACCTCTTATCGGAAGCGGATATAAGTATATAGATAAGAGTAAGCTTAAGACGGATAAACTGGACAAGGTGCTGTCATTCTTTATTAAAAATGCGGTATTTCCGCTGGATGAGGACTGGTGCAGAAGTTTTCTTAACCTGGAGACAATGGCCGAAAGAGTCGAGAAAAGCGAAAAGGGTTATATTACAAGCATATACAGAATAAAGGACACGGACGGAAATTATATCTGGCGTGAAAACTACATCATGAGAATTCCGGGAGAAGAAGGGGAATATCTCAGCTGCGTGAAGCCGTATGAGTTTAAGATTTCCAGCTTCAAGGAAAATGCAATGTGCAACGATCCCGTATATGCGAACCTCTGGGATAACCTGATATGGAATTCGAGACTGAAGGTATTCTGGAAGGATAAGGAGAGGCGGTTCAGGGGAGCCAGTCGTGCATTTCTGGATTTCTACGGAATCGAATCCGTCAGTGAGATTATCGGTAAGACCGATGAGGATATGCACTGGCATGTAAATAACGAGCCTTATATGCAGGACGAACTGAAAGTCCTCAATAAGGGAGACAAGGTTGTAAATGTGCCGGGACAGTGTATTGTCCGCGGCGTTGTCCACAACATCATATGCAGTAAAATGCCTTATTACGAAAACGGTGAGATAGCCGGACTGGTGGGATATTTTGATGATGTGGATGAAGAATTAAGCGATGCCGGAAAGAGAGCCAAGATGGCGAAAGTGGATCCGGTTACGGGACTTATGAATTCTCATGCATTTGTTGAATCCATGATCGACTATGCAATGGAATATAATTTGAAGGGC
This sequence comes from uncultured Lachnospiraceae bacterium, assembly GCA_902780985.1. The sequence continues at coordinate 4,149 of CACZHN010000171.1, forward strand.
AGAAATTACGGTCTGATAATTCTGGTAAACCAGAAGCAGGACAGAGTGGTGAGTACCTATGGTCAGGAATTTTCGGAAAAAGTTATGGCAGCCATGGGACAGAAAATTGTAGGTGTTACAGGGCAGACGTGTGCGGTAGCACGAGCTAAGGATGCGTATTTTGCAGTCCTGACATATACTGCTTCAAAAGACGAACTGGAGGAACTTGCGAAGAAGATCGAAGAGGAATTAAACGGAATAAACGAGGTGGACGGAAACAGCATTACACCTCGTATGAAAGCAGCAGTAAAGCTGCGTACGGATGAAGGAATCACAGACGAAAATATGTACGGGGAAGCTATGAAGGAAATTGAATAGGTTTTGATTTCGGGGGGCTGTCTATGGAAAAGAAGATTTCTGTTGATAAGACTAAATGTATTCACTGTGGTTTATGTGTAAAGGATTGCATGAGTTATGCCCTGCAGATGGGGCCGCTTCAGATGCCGGAATATACGGATTGCGGGCAGGACAGATGTCTTTCCTGTCAGCATTGTATGAGCATATGTCCTACGGGGGCTTTGTCTTTCGGAGGACTGAATCCCGCTAATTCGGAAGAGGTGGGATACGGAAACAGTGACGAACTGCTGAGGCTTATTAAGTCCCGAAGAAGTGTCAGAGAGTATAAGGATATAGATGTTCCTGCCGAGAAGCTGTATAAGATCAAGAAGATGCTTGCTTACCCGCCTACCGGCGGAAATGAGGAATGCCTGCATTTCTCTATTGTCGGCTCGAAAGCGAAGATGGATGAGATCAGAAAATTGTCCTATGACAGGATCATGGAATCCTGCGACTTCGCACCGATCTATAAATTCCTCAGGGAACTCTTCAACAGCGGCGAGGACATCATATACCGAGGAGCTTCTTCCATGGTAGTGGTATGCGTAAATGAAGAGAAAGTGGTTCCGGGCTGTGAGACCAAGGACCCTGTAATAGCGCTTTCCTATCTGGAGCTCTATGCCCAGAGTCTGGGCCTCGGAACATTATGGAACGATCTGGCCGTAAAAGTTGTTAATCAGATCGACGAACTGGCGACTCTCCTCAAAATACCTGAAGGCTACACCATCGGCTATGTTATGCTGCTGGGTATTCCGGATGTAAAGTATAAGAGAACCGTCCAGAAAGAAACACACAACGTAACGATATTGTGATACCCGGGGACGGGGGTTGAGTAGTCAAAATGACACAGGGGGACACTCCTTTAGTAGCTAAAGGAGTGTCCCACTGTGTCATATTGACTACTCAACCCCCGTCCCC
>CACZHN010000172.1 GCA_902780985.1 uncultured Lachnospiraceae bacterium
TCTGGTTAACTTCAGAGCTGCGATCAAGAAGATAGAGAGTAACATTTCCATTTCGGTATTCTTCGATGAAGGAATAACAGATCAGAATATTGATCTTATAGGCGAGCAGATCAGGACGAGGCCGGAGGTTAATACCTGTGACTTCGTAAGTGCGGAAGACGCATGGCTTAATTATTCGAATACTATTTACGATGATCCGGAAGCTGCAAGAGCATCTTTTGGCGCAGACAATCCTCTGGCGAATTCGGCTTCTTACTCAATTACGCTTAAGGATGTCAGCAAGCAGGCCGATTTTGTTCAGTTCCTTAACGGAATCGACGGTGTAAGAACTGTTAAGAGTTCAGGCCATACATCGGATGCGGTTTCTGCAATCAACGTATTCGTGGGATATGCATCTCTCGGAATCATAATTATCCTTCTTCTCGTATCGGTGTTCCTTATCAACAACACCATTACCATCGGTATTACGGTACGTAGAGAAGAGATTAAGATCATGAAGCTTATCGGTGCTACAAATGCATTCGTAAGATCGCCTTTCATCGTTGAAGGTGTTATGATCGGTCTTGTGGGATCTGTCATCCCGATAGTTCTTTTATACTATCTCTATGATGCGATTCTCGGATATATTGCGGGTAGATTTACAATTCTGAAGAGTCTCTTCGAGTTTATCCCGCTCAACGAACTTTTCAAGATTCTTGCACCTGCTATACTTATCATCGGTGTCGGAATCGGTTTCTTCGGAAGTATGCTTACAACAAGAAAGCATCTGAAGGTTTAATTTAACGGGTTTAAAATGTATTTATAATAAACGGAGGATATTGTATTGAAGCAAAAAATGCTTACAATTGCATTATTCCTGGCTTTCTTTCTTTTCACAGGCAGTGTCGTATACGCAGCAGACTATGGTTTGAGAGTTACACTGAATGATGAAGAAGGCGCGACTGAGACAGAGCAGCCCACCGAGGCTGCTCCTGCTAATTCAGGAGGAAATAACGAACAACCTCAGACTACTGAAGAGGAGCCTATCGTTATAACTCCTATAGAGCCTATAGAGCCGTCTTCGGAAACACCACAGCCTTCTACTGAGGAGCCTCAGGGAGGAAATTCGGGATCGGGTTCCGGTTCGGGATCCGGAAAGTCCGGTGGATCGGGTAAATCCGGCGGATCGGGAAAGTCCGGCAATACCGCATCATCAGGTGATGCTACTAAGGTCGATCTTTCAACGGTTGTTAACGGAAACGGTATGGTAGTTTTTGATACTTCGGCTATCATGGAACTTAAACGCCAGATGGAAATGGCGAGACAGGATAAGATCGAGGTTCAGCAGCTTATAAACGATCTTATGAAAGATCAGAATGATTTCATCGCAGTTCTTCGAGAATTTGACGAAAAGATCATTGAGTATCAGGATCGAATCGATGAGATCACTGAAAGACAGGAAATTGCGGCAAACACTATTATAGATCTGAATCAGCAGCTGGAAACCGCTCAGGCTGAGGAACAGGCTCAGTATGATCAGTTGAAGCAGCATATTCAGGTGGATTACGAAAATAACAGATATACATATCTGGATGCACTTTTTAATGCAGTAAGTTTCTCTTCGGTAGTAGGTGAGATGGAGTACATCAGAGCCATTGAGGAGTATGATCAGAAGCTTATGGATGATCTTACGGAAAAAAGAAAGTCTATAGCCAACAAGAGAATGCTTCTTGAAACACTGAATGAAGATATGGAATATCTGAAAGAAACTTACTCGGATCAGCAGGATGCCATAGAGCTTCTTTCCGAAGCGAAGGAGAAGCAGATCCAGAGTTATCAGAAGAAGATCGACGATGCCGAAGAGGCGATCGCGACTATTGAAGAACTGGAGAAACAGCAGGATGCGAAGCTGCTTCAGCTGGAGCAGGAATATCGTATGAAGCTGGCCCTTTCTTCCGCTCAGAGCACGGTTGTTTATAACGGTGGAAGCCTTGCATGGCCGATGCCTTCAAGTACAACAGTTACATCAGGATTTGGACCTAGATGGGGATCGGTACATAGAGGAACGGATATAGCTTGTAATACGGGCTCACCGGTAGTTGCGGTGGCTCCGGGAACAGTCATTTATACAGGATATATGGGTACCGGTGGTATGGCGGTACTTATAGATCACGGAAACGGAATGACAACAAATTATTACCATTTGTCTGCATATAATTGTCAGGCCGGAGATATCGTGAATACAGGACAGGTAATAGCATTTTCGGGCAATACGGGTAATTCAACGGGACCTCACCTTCACTTCGGTGTAAGAATAAACGGTGAATACGTTGACCCTATGTCCTTCTATCGTTAAGATAAATAATACCATTTAGGAGATTAATTGATCATGAAACCATTTGGGAAAAAGCTTACCGGAGCTATGCTCGTTTTCGCTATGACTGCAGGTCTTGCAGGATGCGGATCAGGATCGGGAGCACAGGATACTACGGAAAGCAGTGAGTCTTCAAGCACGGGAACAAGCGCTTCCGGAGAATTCGACGAGAATTCAAAGGAGACTGAAAAGAAAGTAAAGCAGATCGAATCTTTGATCGATAAGTACTTTTACTTTGAAGAAGATGCTGAGAAGAGAGAAGAAAGCTATTATGACGGAATCATGGCAGGTCTTGATGACCCGTATTCCGTATATTATACTCCGGAAGAGTTCGAAAGACTCCAGGAGGATGACGGCGGAGAGTATGTAGGTATAGGAGCTACTGTTTCCAAGGATGTTGATAAGGGAACGGTATATGTTGTTAAGCCGCTCAGGGGAAGCCCTGCGGAAGCAGCAGGTCTTACAACAGGTGATGTCTTCGTACAGATTGATGATATCGAAGTAACTGCAGATATGGAATTGGATGAGGTTGTTAAGTATATCCGCGGTAAGGAAGGAACAACAGCTCACCTCAAGATGTATCGTGAAGGTGAACCGGATTATCTGGAGATAGACATCAACAGACAGAAGATACAGAATATCACTGTAGATTATGAGATGTTGGAGAACGACATCGGATATATCTCAGTGGATCAGTTTATAGAGAATACACCGGAACAGTTCAAGGAAGGAATGGACTACCTTGTAAATAACGGTGCAAAGGGTATTGTTATCGATATGAGAAACAACCCGGGCGGTCTGCTTACAGCCGTAAATGAGATGACCGATTACATTTTAAAGGATGACGCGGTTGCACCGGGAGCTTCATCACCGGGACTTCAGCTTGAAACAAAGGATAAGGACGGTAAGGTTATCGAGTCCTATTCCTGCGAAGACGGCCACTCCATCGATCTTCCGATGGTGGTACTGGTAAACGGATACAGCGCAAGTGCTGCCGAAATCTTTACCGGAGATATGAAGGATTACGGTGTTGCTACCATAATAGGAACCACTACTTACGGTAAGGGAATCGTACAGTCGGTTATCCCTCTTTCGGACGGATCAGCCATAAAGATTACTATTGCTAAGTATTTCACTCCTTCGGGAAATGATATTCACAAGGTTGGTATCGAACCTGATATTGAGATCGACGTTTCGGATGAGCAGAAGAGAATGGCAAACATTCCTCATGATGAAGATCCTCAGCTTAAGAAGGCGTTGGAAGTATTGGAAAAATAGTAAGGTAATATATTAAAAGACTAAGATAAAGAAAAATAATAGTTTTGGAGGAAATTATAATGGATAAGCCATCAGCTGATAAGGAACTTATCATAGTCCTTGATTTTGGCGGACAGTACAATCAGCTTATCGCCAGACGTGTAAGAGAGTGCAACGTTTATGCGGAAGTGCATCCTTACACATTGAGCCTTGACAAAATCCGTGAGCTGAATCCTAAGGGAATCATTTTCACAGGAGGACCTAACAGTGTATATCTGGAGGATTCTCCTTCATACAGCAAGGAAATTTTCGAACTGGGAATTCCTATTCTCGGTATATGCTACGGCTCACAGCTTATGGCACATCTCTTGGGAGGACGTGTTGCTACAGCTCCTGTAAGCGAGTACGGAAGAACCGAAACATACATTGACGGAGCTTCCGAAGAGTCCGATACAAGAAGCGGTTCTCTTCTTTTCAAGGGAATCAAGAAGAAGATCACAACATGGATGAGCCATACGGACTACATCGCAGAAGTACCGGAAGGCTTTGTTATATCAGCACATACAAAGGATTGTCCTGCAGCAGCTATGGAATGTCCTGAGAAGGGCTTCTACGCAACTCAGTTCCATCCTGAAGTTATGCATACAGAGCAGGGAAAGGAACTTCTTCATAACTTTGTATACAATGTCTGCAAGTGTGCCGGTGACTGGAAGATGGATTCCTTCGTGGATTCAACTGTTAAGGCACTTCGCGAGAAAATCGGAAACGGCCGTGTACTCTGTGCTCTTTCGGGCGGAGTTGATTCATCCGTTGCCGCAGTACTTCTTGCAAAGGCAGTCGGAAAGCAGCTTACCTGCGTATTCGTAGATCATGGCCTTCTCAGAAAGAATGAAGGCGATGAGGTTGAAGCTATATTCGGACCTAACGGTAATTACGAACTGAACTTCATCAGAGTAAATGCTGCAGAGCGTTTTTACAACAAGCTGGCAGGTGTTACAGAGCCTGAGCAGAAGAGAAAGATTATCGGTGAAGAGTTTATCCGTGTATTCGAGGAAGAGGCTAAGAAGATCGGAGCCGTTGACTTCCTGGCACAGGGAACCATATATCCTGACGTTATCGAGTCGGGACTCGGAAAGTCAGCTACTATCAAGTCACATCACAATGTAGGCGGACTTCCTGATTATGTTGATTTCAAAGAGATTGTTGAACCTCTCAGAATGCTTTTCAAGGATGAGGTAAGACGTGCGGGACTTGAACTCGGAATTCCTGAGTATCTTGTATTCCGTCAGCCGTTCCCGGGACCGGGACTCGGTGTAAGAATCATCGATGAGATCACACCTGATAAGGTACGTATCGTTCAGGATGCTGACGCTATCTTCCGTGAGGAGATGGATAAGGCACTTGCATCAGGACGTATCAAGCATCTTCCGAACCAGTACTTCGCAGCGCTTTCAAATATGCGTTCGGTAGGAGTTATGGGAGACTTCAGAACATTTGATTATGCTATCGTGCTTCGTGCAGTCAACACAAGTGACTTCATGACAGCGGATTGTACGGATATTCCTTTTGAGATTCTTCAGAAGGTTATGAACAGGATCATCAACGAGGTTAAGGGAGTAAACAGAGTAATGTACGATCTTACTTCCAAGCCGCCTGGAACAATTGAACTTCTATAATGAAAAAACTACGGGAAGCCCCTAAAATTGGGACTTCCCGTTTTTTTCGTCTATAAAATGTCTATAAAATAATATTATTCCGTTTAATTCCACTCATATTCTGATAAATCAATATCATATTCATATAAAAAATCATTTAACTTGTCTTTGTTTTTTAAAAAATCATTTAGCTTTATAATATCTCCTTTTAAGGCCATTAGAGGCGGGCATTGTATGAGGTAAGATATCTGAGTACCCTTTTCGTTTGTTTTCATATTTCTAATATTATTAACTTTGTTTTTTTCTAAAGATTGTAGACAGAAAAGAAAATTTGTAAAGGAATTAACAGCTGCTGTATTTGATTCATTCAATATTTCAGATAATAGGAAAGTGAGAACTAAGCAGCCTTCATTTGCCCCTATCAATGCTGTATCAGGTTCTATTGTAATTTCCGTTTCTATCATCGCTCTTATCTGAATAAGAAAATCTGATCTCTTCTTTATAGGTGGAAGAGTATCACCAATACTACATACAAGAGGTGAATACATATTATCTAATTTATCAAATTGTTCTTTCCAGTATTCATTCAAATCTCGGGGGAAACGTCCCTTCCATTTTCTATATTCTACATTAGAATCATGGTCGTCTGGATCGATGGATTTATTCTTCGTATACCAGGCATACAGATAACTTGATAATGTATCCATTGTATCTATATCTTTATTTGAATTTTTAAATGTTAGTGTGGTTTTCTCTTCATCTCTATCTATCTTCATTCCTAATTCTTCTTCAAAGAAAAATAGAATATGCATTACATCTTCAAGGCTTTGGATGCTTATATCAGATAGAGCAGAAATATCTACATCGAGTTGTTCTGCAAGTTTCTGACGGATATCATTCTTCGGCGCCATGATATCATTTTCATATTTTCTTATTCTGGAATCAGCAGTTGAAGCAGAAAATCCAACAGCCTTTCCAAGATCCTTTTGAGTCCAGCCTTTTAGGTTTCTAAATTTTCTTATTTTATCTCCTAGAGTCATATTTTTATACCTTCCTATGGGTTAATCTGCCTATGATTTTACCATAATAGATATAAAAATGGAAGAAATAAAGAATAAATAGACATAAAAATATATCTATTACTATTGACAGACATTATATTATGATTTATAATGCAATCCAGAGACATAAAAAAATGTCTATACAAAACAAATTAGTCATCAATATAGAAAGGAGAAGGTATATGAATACAGAATTATTTGTCGGTGTAGATAAGGTAAAGTCTGATCTGGGTGTATCAAGAGCGAAAGCCTACGAGATAATTAAAGACCTTAATAGGCAGCTTAAAGAAGTAAATCCAAGAGCGGTAATAGTATCCGGTAAGGTCAATAGGATCTGGTATGAAGAAGCTGTAGGTTACCCTAACAGAATGGTAAATTAAAAAACCCCAGTTAACTGGGGCATACACGCTATTGCTAGCATGTTCGTGACAAGACATATATTAGCATATAGTGTGTTTCTTTACAATAAATTGTGAAAGGGGCATATTATGGCAGTTTTAAAAAATAGGACACAGGCTAATTTCACAATTGTGAGTAACACTGTGTTAAGAGACAAAGGACTTAAAATGAAAGATAGAGGGGTCCTGTGTACTATTCTGAGTTTTCATGATAATTGGGAATTTAGTGTTGAAGGTCTGGCTTCGTTAGTTCCTGATTGTACAGATGCTGTACGAGATAGCGTAAAACGGCTTGAAGAATTAGGTTATCTAAGAAGAACACGGAAACGCAATTCAAAAGGGCAATTTGAATCGGTTATAGAGGTGACAACAGAACGGAGCAAGCCTGATCCATCAAGGAAAAACCGTGGCGGTAAAACCGTGGAGGAAAACCCGCGACGGAAAAACCGTGGCGGTAAAACCGTGGAGGAAAAATCGGCACAATATAATACTGACAATATAAAACAGAGTAGTAATAAGGATGATATAAAATCTATCAATCATTCCGAAGATTTGAATGAATTACAGAATGAATTATTTATTCCGGAATGGTCACTAAATGGAACTAAGAGAAAAATTAATTACCAGAGGCTTAAGGAAGCACTATTACCTGAAGAAATAAAATATGTCGATAAAATACTTATGATTTTGGCATATAAGAGAAGTAATCCTAAAGGTGATAATGATTTGAAAGTTGGAGGTAAATATATTCCGGAAGATGAAAGAATGGCTCATATTCTTAAATATGGATATGAAGAAGTATATGCAGTTGCTAAGAATATGGCTAAAGGCAATATTGATGTCAACAAGCCTGATTCATATTATCTTACTGCACTGGATAGGCAGCTGCAGATAAACTCTCCGGAATCATATAATTCAATATCTGATGATGAATGAAGGGAGTGATAATAATGGCTGTATATAAAGATAAATGGAATGGTTATAAAGGGCAGACTTGGCGTGTGGCATGTTACTACACTGACTGGCAGGGGAAACGTAGAAAACATGATAAAAGAGGGTTTGCTACTAAGAAGGAAGCTCAGGAGTATGAGAGAGAATATCTCGCAAGCAGAACTAAGGATATAAATATGAGCTTTGATGCTTTCCTGGATATATATATGAGGGACGTGAAGCCTCAGATGAAACTGAATTCATATTCTACCAAGGAAAATATCATTAATACACATATAAGACCTTATTTCAAGAATAAAAGCCTTTCAGAAATCTCTGCCACTGATGTACTTCAGTGGCAGAATGAGCTTTTGGGAAAGAGAGATGAACAGGATAAAGGATATTCTATGACATATCTCAGGACAATACAGAATCACTTAACTGCAATATTTAATCACGCGGTTAAGTTTTATGATCTGCCGAAGAATCCCTGCTCTGTAAACAAGAAGATGGGTAAGGCAAAAGCTAAGGAAATGCTTTTCTGGACTAAGGATGAGTATCTGAAATTCAGTGAAGTGATGAAGGATAAGCCTATATCATACTATGCCTTTCAGATTCTTTACTGGACTGGTGTAAGGTGCGGTGAATTATTAGCCCTCACTAGGAAGGACTTTGATCTGGAAAATAGAAAAATGACAGTTGATGAATCGCTTCAGGTAATCAAGGGCGAAATAGTAGTAACCTCACCCAAGACTGAGAAGAGTAATCGTGTTATAGATCTTCCGGAATTCTTATGTGATGAAATAGAGGATTATATTGAGTCACTTTATAAGGTAGAAGAGGATACTAGACTATTTCCGATTACGAAAAGCTTTCTACATCATGAACTTGATAGAGGTTGTAAGGCTTCAGGTGTTAAGAGAATACGACTTCATGATCTGAGACATTCCAGCTGTGCACTTCTTATAAATCTTGGTTATTCGCCGGTACAGATAGCTGAAAGACTTGGGCATGAAAGTGTAGCGATAACTGAACGGTATTCGCATCTTTACCCATCGGTTCAGAAAGAAATGGCTGATAAGCTTAATGAAGCTTTTGGAAAAAATAAGATGAAAGCGGGTGGTGAAGATGAGTGATGGAAAAGATAAGATATATCGTCGGTCCACTCAGTTAGGGGATACACCTATAAAGAAGAAGGATGAAAAGGCTCGAAAGAGAAATAATATTCTTAACTTTAGGGCGACCCCGACTGAGAAATCTCTGATTGAAAGAAGAATAGAACTATCCGGGTTGGATAGAGCAAGTTTTTTTATACAGAGCTGCATGTATCAGGAGGTTCTTGTTAGAGGGAATATTAAATCATTTGACAAGATAAAAAAGCGCATGGATGAGTTAGAAGAAAAACTGGTGGTACCTACTGATATATCAGATCTTCCTACAGAAGAAAGGGAGACGATAAGAATGATACTGGAAATACTTGATAAATTGTATGGCAGTAAGAATAGACTACCGGAAAGTGAGGAATTATATGGCGACTAATAAAAGTTATGCAGAAAGAATAAAGATGCAGAAGGAAATAATGGAAAAGGCTGAACTTAAGATAAAGGAACTCGAAGAGGCAGCTAAGAGGGAAGAAGATGAGAAGAAGCGAAAGAGGATAGATAGTATTCTCAAGGATGTTGAAAAAGCTTTGAATCAAAGTCCTATCTTGGAACTTAGTAAAGGTTCTGAGGAATATAAAAGATTTCTTGCATATATAAGAAATGGATTTGGAGGAGTGGTGCAATGAAAGAGATAAGTATTGACGATTTTCTTGATAGTATCGGAAATGTCAAGGGAATAAATAAGGATGAAATTAAGAAGAAATATAATTCGCTGGAATCTTATGAAGAGAAGCAGGAGTATATGAAAAAACTTCTTGCCCAGGCTGAGGCAAGATACAAGGATCTTAAGGCGAGGAAGAGTAAAGAAGAAAGAGCAACGAGAACAAGAAGACTGATACAGATTGGTGGACTTGTTGAGTCGGTTATGGGAAGAGAATACCCGGAAGAAGAACAAGATGTCCTCAGGGAACAGTTATATCTGCTGAAAGATTGCGAAGAGTTATTTGATACTCGTACTCAGGTCGGAGAAGTAGCGGAGAGAATATTGGGACGTTCATTTGAAGTGGGTGATATCCAGAGATTTCAAAACTTTCTTCTTGGACTGGAGCAGAGGGGCGGATATTACAGTAAAGCTATGGATTCCTAAAGAGCGTTTTAGACCAAAGGCGCACTTACAGACACACAGCAAGGCATGTATGTCCGTAACCCTACGCGTTGCTTCGGGTCGTGCGCTCTCCGAGGGGTAGGGCTCTGCCCTAACAACCTGGCAGGGCTTTGCCCTTGCATCCCACTCCTACGCGGAGTGCGGTCTTATGCAGACAGCACCAAGTTTCACTTGGATGGAGCAGGACTCTGTCCTTGCATCCTGCTCCTACTCAGAGAGAGGCCTTAGCAGGCGGCATCATTTTCAAAAAGAACAAATGCTACCGGCATTTCTTCTTTTATGAAAATGATATACGAAACAATTCACATCGAAAGGAGGTGACTATATTATGGCGATGTTTCATTGTTCCGTACAAATATGCGCAAAACGCGGTGGAGGTAAATCCTCGGTGGCGGCCGCAGCTTATAGAGCTTGTGAATTGATAGAGGATGACCGCACTGGGATTACCCACGATTTTACGCATAAAGGTGGGCATGTCTATGGAGAAGTAATGCTCTGTGAGAATGCTAGAGAAGGTAGAAAAGAATTCTAATGCAAGAACTGCTCGTGAGGTTGAAGTTGCACTTCCGATAGAACTTGATATGTCGGATGCTGGTGATCTTGAACGAGCAAAAACACTAATACGAGAATATATAAATGAAAACTTTGTTTCCAAAGGCATGTGTGCAGACTGGAATATTCATAATCCGGATGAAGATAATCATAATCCGCATTGTCACATAATGCTGACTACAAGACCTTTCAAAGAGAGTGGTGAGTGGGGAGCAAAAGAAAAGAAAGGCTACAAGCTGGATGATAATGGAAATAAGATTCCTATAATAGATCCTGCCACTGGAGAACAAAAGATTGGGGCTCGTAATAGAAAGATGTGGGAACGAGAACTTGTTGATTCTACAGGTTGGAATAAGCAGGAATTGGTTGAAGAGTGGAGAGCATCCTGGGCTGATAAAGTGAATAAGGTTCTTGCAGAGATAGGTGTAGAGGATAGAGTTGATCATAGAAGTTATGAAAGACAGGGAAAGGACATTGAACCGACAATACATGAGGGGATTTCGAGAAAAATGGAAGAAAAATATAACAATAATGATACTACCGTATTTATTTCTGATCGTATGGAAGAAAATAAGAAAATCAGAGAAATAAACTCAGAAATATCTTCATTAGAAAAAATGATGTCCTTCTGTAAATCAGCAATAGAAGTTATAAAAGAGAAGATTGAGGCTATTAAGGAGAAGGTTGTAGCAAGTATTGAAAAGAAGAAGGACTTCCTTAGCAGCCTGGTGAGAGGTGATAATATTGGAGGAAACTTATACGAGGGAGGAAGTGACACAGGTCACAACTCAGATACATCAGAATTACAAAGACCAGATCAGGAGTCTGGAGGAGGAACGGTCCTCCAGGGGGTCCTGTGCGATCAGCTCCTGCGGCAGGTCAAAATAATAATCCGCTGTTCTGTGTCCGACAGGCACTTCTCTGCCGTTTTTCGTGTCAATGTGTTCTTTGTCGTCCATTGCAATAATACCTCTGTATTCTGTAATACCTGGCCCTTACGAATATCTGCCCCTCTGCAGGGTTGTCCTGATGCGTAATGTCCCTCTGCTGAGACATTTTCATTCATGTACCAGGGGCATGAATGGCTGTTCCCGGTGAATGCCGTAATGTCCCGCTGCTGTGATATCTTTGTGACGCCCTCATATGCCCTGTTATCGGGCCATCACAGATGATTGATCAATTCAGTCAAAACAGCACGGTCAAGGCGATACTCCCTCATGTGCCTCGCGTATAGTCTGTTCAGCAGGTATGAAACCTCAGCTGTTAAGAGCTGTTAAGCGTTTCGGAAGTCCATCTCCTGCAGGAAGGCCTTGTATCCGCGGTAGGCTTCGTAGATATCCGCCTTGCTGGTGGCTTCCCAGGGCGCATGCATGCTGAGTACGGGGACACCGCTGTCAATAACGTTCATTCCATACAGCGCAAGGATGTAGGCGATGGTACCGCCGCCGCCGACATCGACTTTACCGAGCTCAGCGGTCTGTACCAGGACATCCGCCTGATCCATGATCTGCCGCAGTGACGCAATGTACTCAGCGTTTGCATCATTGGAGCCGGATTTGCCGCGGGATCCTGTAAATTTATTGAAGACCATGCCGCCGCCCAGGTATGCGCAGTTCTTTTTTTCAAAAGCGGATGCATAGGCAGGGTCATAGGCGCTGCTGACGTCAGAAGACAGCATGGCGCTGTTTGCAAGTGTGCGGCGAAGAGCGAGCTCGGAATACTGACCGCAGAGCTGCATGACCTCCGCAAGCGCGTTCTCAAAGAAGCGGGACCGCATACCGGTAGCGCCGACGCTGCCGATCTCTTCCTTGTCGACAAGGAGTGTGCAGCTGGTACGGGCAATATCAGCCACTTCCATCTGTGCGCGGAAAGAAGGATAGGCGCATACCCTGTCGTCCTGCCCGTAAGCCAGGACCATACTGCGGTCAAAGCCGGCGTCACGGGCTTTTCCGGCGGGTACGATCTCCAGCTCGGCGGAGATAAAGTCCTCTTCCTCAATGCCGTAGAGCTGGCTGATGGTCTGCATCAGGGCTTTGGTGACAGCGTCCTTTTCAGAGGGCTTTTTGCCTTCTTTTCCGGCTTTTGTATCATGGTCGATGACCACCGGCTTGTTGCCGATAACAAGATCAAGCGCCTCGCCCTCGATAAATGCGGAGGCTTTTTTCTGCATCTGGTCCTGGGCCAGATGGGGAAGCAGATCCGAGATGAAGAAAACAGGGTCGTCCTCCTCTTCGCCTACATTGACCAAAACAGTCTCTCCGCTCTTTTTGACCACAACGCCGTGTATAGCGAGAGGCAGGGTGACATATTGATACTTTTTGATGCCTCCGTAATAATGGGTATCCAGGTAGCAGAG
>CACZHN010000173.1 GCA_902780985.1 uncultured Lachnospiraceae bacterium
TGCAGAGGTTATACGTAACACTGTTGCAAACTTCAACGGAGTCGAGCACAGAATTCAGTTCGTAAGAGAGCTTAACGGAGTTAAGTTCTACAACGATTCAAAGGGAACAAATCCGGATGCTGCAATTAAAGCTATCGAGGCTATGATAGGACAGACAGTTCTTATCGGCGGCGGTTATGATAAGAAGTCGACTTATGATGAATGGGTAAGTCTCTTCCCGGGAAAGGTAAGATGCCTTGTCCTTATCGGAGCAACTGCGGATGATATAGAGAAGTGTGCGAGAGAGCATGGCTTTAATGACATTGCCCGCAAGGACACGCTTAAGGAAGCTGTTGAATATGCTTACTCGGTTGCACAGAACGGAGATAACGTGCTTCTGTCACCGGCCTGCGCAAGCTGGGATATGTTCAAGAGCTTTGAACAAAGAGGAGAACTCTTTGTAGAATATGTAAATGGATTAGAGGGATAAGTTATTGGCTGCAAGAAAAGCAAAATTCGTAAAAGGAACATACTTCGATTACCCGTCACTATTCTTAGTGCTTTTTCTTGCTATGTTCGGACTTATGATGATCTACAGCTCCAGCAGCTATGTTGCAAACAATACCTTTAAAGACGGAGCGTACTATCTGAAAAGACAGTTCTTCTTTTCTCTTATGGGTATTGTGGGAATGCTGGCACTTTCGCGTTACAGATATCAGAGATTTAAGAAGTTTATGATCGCTATCATGGCGCTTCAGTTCATACTTCTTATCCTGGTTATGATCATAGGCAGCGCCGCTAACGGTTCCACAAGATGGATCTATCTCGGACCTGTCGGATTTCAGCCGTCGGAGATAGCGAAGCTTTCGCTTATCATTTACATGGCTTCGATGTGTTCCGAACATCCCGAACTTATGAAGAATCTGCCGGGTACGGGAATTCTTTTCTCGGTACCGATAGTTATAATAGGACTTATTGCAAAAGAAAACTTAAGTACCGCCATCATATGTGCGGGAATAGTTGTCTGCATATGGATAGTTGCAACACCTAAGCTGGGATATCTTATTCCGCTGGGTATTGTATCGGTGCTTGCGGGACTTGCGCTTATCTTCGGAACAGGTTACCGAAGTGCGCGTATAGATGCATGGTTCCATCCGGAAACAGCTGAGAACGGATATCAGACCATGCAGGCTCTGTATGCCATCGGTTCCGGAGGAATCTTCGGAAGAGGTCTGGGACAGAGTATCCAGAAGATGGGGTATATACCGTTTGCGCAGAATGATATGATATTTTCGGTTATTTGCGAAGAGCTCGGACTCATTGGAGGTATCGGGCTTATTATCGTTTTTGTAATGCTGCTCTGGAGATTTAAGTTTATAGCGGAAGGCGCACCGGACAGATTCGGTTCGCTGCTTGTGGTGGGAGTTCTCTGTCACATAGCCGTACAGGTTCTTATAAACATCGCGGTTGTTACAAATGTTATACCGAATACGGGTGTACCGCTTCCGTTTATCAGTTACGGTGGTTCATCTCTTATATTCCTTTTCTGTGAGATAGGAATAGTTCTTTCTGTTTCAAGACAGATCGAACCTATAAGTCTTCAGGACGCTGAAGAAATAAGGAAATGATCATATGAGAAAACTCGGAATAATATTGTTAATATTTCTTGTGATACTCGGAGGAGGCCTGTTCTATCTGAGCACCTTTAAGCTTCAGGAAATAGAAGTTACGGGATGTGAGATGGCGTCCGCTGAGGAAGTAAGAAAAGTATATGAGGACAAATGCAAGTTCGGTAATACACTGGAACTTCTGCTGAGGTCCAAGTTCGATTCTTCCTGCGATGTTCCTTTCGTGGCGAAGAGCGATATAGAATATGTATCGAAGAACAAAGTGAGAGTTCTGGTATACGAAAAGTCCGTAGCCGGATGTATACAGTATATGGAAAACTACGTGTACTTCGATAAGGATGGAATAGTTCTGGAAACCTCACCTGAGAAGTTCAAGAACGTTCCGTATATAAAGGGACTTAAGGTTAAAAGCTGGGAGCTGGGAGAACCGCTTCCGCTGGATGATAAAAAGAAGTTTAACCTTATTCTCAATATCACACAGCTCATCATAAAGTATGATCTGGTGATAGACGGAATCCAGTTTACCAACGAGGACGAAGTGATACTTTATCACGAAGGAATCGAAATAGAACTTGGAGACGGATCGAATCTGGCGATACAGATGATGAACCTCGGAAGCATTTTGGAGGGACTCGAAGGAAAGACGGGAGTCCTTTATATGAAAGAGTTCAGCGATGATAATTCAACCGCCAGCTTTAAAGAGAAAAAGTAGACATAAAGTATTTGATTTTTTGAATAAAAACCATTATTATATAATAAGTTGAAAATGCGCTAATTATGCGTTCATTTATATGTGAGAAAGTTTAAGGAGGATAAGACCTTGCTCGAGATTAAGTCAAATGATGAGAAGACACCTGCAAGAATACTCGTAATCGGTGTAGGTGGCGCTGGAAATAATGCGGTTAACCGTATGATCGATGAGAATGTTGAGGGCGTCGAGCTTATAGCTATAAATACAGATAAGCAGGCACTTTCGCTTAGCCGTGCAACTACAAAGATTCAGATTGGTGAGAAGCTCACTAAGGGTCTTGGTGCCGGTGCTAAGCCTGAGATCGGTGCAAGTGCAGTAGAAGAGAACAGAGAAGAGATTAACGATATAATTAAAGATGCAGATATGGTATTCGTAACCTGCGGTATGGGTGGTGGAACCGGTACAGGTGCTGCTCCTATAGTTGCAGAGATCGCTCGTAATCTCGGAATACTTACAGTCGGAGTTGTTACAAAGCCGTTTACATTCGAGGGAAGACCTCGTATGAACAATGCACTTAACGGAATAGCAAAGCTCAGTGAGAATGTTGATACACTCATCGTTATTCCTAACGATAAGCTTCTCCAGATCTGTGATAAGAGAACAAGCATTCCGGATGCTCTTAAGAAGGCTGACGAAGTTCTTCAGCAGGGTGTTCAGGGTGTTACAGACCTTATCAATAAACCGGGTCTCATCAACCTTGACTTTGCGGATATACAGACAGTTATGCGTGACAAGGGTATCGCTCATATCGGTATCGGTCGCGGAAGCGGAGATAACAAGGCAGTTGATGCTATCAAGGCTGCTATGGATTCACCACTTCTTGAGACAACAGTTAACGGAGCATCAGATATCATCGTTAACTTCTCAGGAAATGTAGGAATAGTTGAAGCATATGATGCAATCACATACCTTACAGAAGTTGCCGGCGAAGAGGCAAACATCATCTTCGGTACAGTTGATAATGATGTAGTCGGAGAGGACGTAAGCATAACAATCATTGCTACAGGCCTTGAGAGCGAAGGAAGAAGCAGTGTGGTAACAAGTTCAAGAAGTGCTGTTTCAGCACCTGTTTCACAGGGACTTAAGAATCCTACAGTTTCAAGCTATGCAGATACTACAATTAAGAGTCCTGCATTTACAGCTCCTAAGACTAAGGCTACACCGGTTCCGCTCAACCTTCAGCAGTCTGCTCCTGCAGCACCTGTTGCTGAGCCTGCGGCACCTGCAGCACAGCCTGCGGATACAGCGGCAGTAAAGCCTGCTAACAATCCACAGAGCATTAAAATACCAGATTTCCTTAAGAGAGGATAATCAAACTGATACAGATAATTTACCGGTGGTGTGAAGAGCATCACCGGTTTTCGTTCTGTGCAAAATATGTTATTATGAGGTCGCCGGTAAATGATCAGTGTTATAATTCCCTGTTATAAGGGAAATGCTACAATAAGAAAAGCGGTTATGTCAGTGTTGAATCAGACATATCAGGATACGGAAGTTATCGTTCTTGATATAGCCAGAACACTGGATAGAAAACTGCTCAAAACCTTTGATGAGGATCTTCCGAATGTAAGAGTTTATTCCTACGATAAAGTTATGGATCCTGCGGAAGCAAGAAATCAGGGTGTGGCACTGGCAAAGGGGGAGTATGTGGCTTTCCTGGATGCGGACGACTTCTGGAGAGAAGATAAGCTGGAAAAACAGCTTAAGGTTATGGAGAAGTATTCGGTCAGAGGAATTCGCCCGGTGATGTGTACCACGGGACGTTCTCTTGTGAGCGAATCGGGAAGATACCTGGGAAGATTCATCGGTTGTGATAAGATCATTACATACGAGAAGCTACTTCTCGGTAATCAGATAAATTGTTCTTCGGTGCTTATGAAGAGAAGTCTGGCGGCGAAATATACATTTCCGGCAGGGGACTTTCATGAGGACTATGCACTGTGGCTTGATATACTGTGCCATGGCGGTTATGCGGTGGGAATCAATCTTCCGCTGCTCAGATACAGGGTACGCCGCGACAGCCAGTCGGGTAACAAGCTTAAATCCGCGGTCATGACATACAGAGTTTACAGATATTCGGGATTCGGCGTGGGCGGATCGATATACTACATGATCCACTACGCATTTAACGGACTTAAAAAGTATTTTTTCTAACAGGTGAATATAAATGGAAAACAGAATGAACGACAGGGCTTCGGTTCTTCTCGGCAGACTGAGAAATGAAGTCGAATCCGCAAAGACAGCGGCTATGTCCGATAAGGTCCTTGTGGACAGAGAAGAGATGCTGACCCTCATCGCCAAGCTGGAAGAAGTTATGGCTTCCGAGCTGGCTCAATACAGAGAGATAACGGATAAGAGAGCACGTATCATCAGTGATGCGAAGCTTATCTCCGATAAGATAAAGTACGAGGCTGAGAAGAGTGCCAGCCGTATCAGAGTTACGAAGAGACGCCCTGGAGAGACATCTCCTTTCAGAGTGGCTGAACTTGATAACGATGAGAAAGCAGCTCTCAGAACGGCAAACGATATATATGCCGCATCGCTTATCTATACTGATGAGATGCTTACGGAAGTTGACCATCTGGTAAATGATGCATACAACAAGATCGAGCAGGAGTACAGACGTGTGCTGGATACCCTGCACGGAAAGATCGAAGAGATCACGGACAGCAAGGCCGAACTCATGGGTAACCTTGAGGATCTCAGCAAGATGGACAGATATACCCAGATCATGGAACTGGGAAGCCTTCTTTCCGAAGAGCTTTATACCGAGAAACTTAAAGCGGCTGCGGAAGAAAAGGAAAAGAGTACACAGCTTTCCATCGAATTCGATGAGAGGATTCCGGGTGAGGGAGCAGATACGGAGGAACGCATCAATCCTGACAGAACGGGAGTCAAGCTGGAGGAAAAGAAGAGTTCGCTTAACATAAAGGTTATGGACAGAAGCGGAGAAGCAGTCGGAAGAATTGGTGAGTAATATATGACTTCATGAGACAGGTGGGAATATCCTACGATGAGCTTGAGGAAAAGAACATCATCATTCCCGTACTTGAACTTCATGATAACTATATAAAGAGCCTGACCTTCGGCGATGAGATCGAGATAAGCATATCTCTTGTAAAACTTTCGGCCGTAAGGTTCAGAATGGCATATGAGATTAAGAAGGTTGATACCGGCGAGGTGGTTCATAAGGCAGAGACAGCACATTGCTTTGTAGGACCGGGACTGGTGCCTCTTAACCTTAAGAAGCATTTCCCTGAGGTCTATAAGGTATTCGAGGATTATCTCGAGCCGGAGGAAAACTAACCGTCGGTTAGTCTTGACACAACAGGGGATTTACTCTATATTCATACGGTAGTTATTTTTTAACTATATATACCCACAAACAAATTTTTTAATAATTTCAGGAGGAGCAGAAAATGGATTACAAGAATTCCGGAGTTGATATCGAAGCGGGCTACAAGTCAGTAGAGCTCATGAAGGAGCATATCAAAAAAACCATGCGCAGTGAGGTGCTTACCAATATCGGTGGATTCTCAGGCGCTTTTTCTATGGAAAAATTTAAGGATATGGAAAAGCCGACGCTTGTATCCGGAACTGACGGTGTAGGAACTAAGATCAAGCTTGCATTTCTCATGGACAAGCATGATACAGTCGGCATTGACTGCGTAGCAATGTGTGTTAACGATATTGCATGTGCAGGTGGTGAGCCACTGTTCTTCCTTGACTATATAGCATGCGGTAAGAATATTCCTGACAAGATCGCTAACATTGTAAGCGGTGTTGCAGAGGGATGTGTTCAGGCTGACTGCGCACTTATCGGTGGTGAGACAGCTGAGCATCCGGGACTTATGCCTGAAGAGGAATATGACCTTGCCGGATTTGCAGTGGGTGTAGTTGATGAGAAGGATCTTATAACAGGTAAGGAGATCAAGGCCGGTGACGCACTTATCGGAATCAAGTCCAGCGGTGTTCACAGCAACGGTTTCTCACTGGTTAGACAGATATTTGATATGACTGAAGAGTCACTAAATACATATTATGATGAGCTGGGAGCTACTCTCGGTGAGACACTTATCACTCCAACAAGAATTTACGTTAAAGGTCTGAGAGCAGTTAAGGAAGCAGGGGTTAAGATCAAGGGCGCAAGCCACATCACAGGCGGTGGTTTCTATGAGAACATCCCGAGAATGCTTCCTGACGGAATCACAGCTAAGGTAAACAAGGCTTCTTACGAAGTACCTGCAATCTTCAAGCTTATGGCTTCAAAGGGAAATGTAGAGGAGCACGTAATGTACAACACATACAACATGGGTATCGGTATGGTACTTGCAGTTGATCCTGCAGATGTTGATAAGACTATCGCTGCACTTGAGAGTGCAGGAGATTCAGCAGTTCTTCTCGGTGAGACAGTTGAAGGAAGTGAAGGAGTAATCATATGCTAAAGATACTTGTTCTCGTATCGGGCGGCGGTACAAATCTTCAGGCTATCATGGATGCCATCGATAACGGCACCATCAGAAATACAGAGATAGTCGGAGTATTAAGCAATAACCGTAACGCTTATGCACTTGAAAGAGCAGCTTCCCGCGGAATTAAAGCTGAGGTTGTTTCTCCTAAGGATTATGAGACAAGAGACCTCTTTAACGAAGCTCTTCTTTCAGCAATAGACAGCTACAACCCGGATCTCGTGGTACTTGCGGGCTGTCTGGTTGTTATACCGAAGATCGTAGTTGATAAGTATGAAGGTAAGATCATTAATATACATCCGGCACTTATTCCTTCTTTCTGCGGAAAAGGTTTCTACGGACTTAAGGTTCATGAAGCAGTTCTTGAAAGAGGCGTTAAGGTGACGGGAGCAACCGTACATTTCGTAGATGCGGGAACCGATACGGGTCCTATCATTCTTCAGAAAGCGGTTGATGTTCTTCCGGGCGATACTCCTGAAGTTCTTCAGAGAAGAGTTATGGAGCAGGCTGAGTGGAAGATCCTTCCGAAGGCTATCGACATGATCGCAAACGGCGAAGAAGTATATAACAAAAGATAATGACACACGGATTTCCAAGAATATAAGGAGAAAATCATGAAAGTACTTGTAGTAGGCGGCGGTGGAAGAGAACATGCAATTACCTGGGCAGTAGCTAAGAGCCCAAGAGTAGATAAGATATATGCGGCACCCGGAAATGCGGGTATTGCCGAGCTTGCTGAGTGCGTAGACATTTCAGCTATGGACAGCGAGAAGCTTGTTGCATTTGCAAAGGAGAAGGAGATCGATTTCGTAGTCGTTGGACCTGACGATCCTCTTGCTGCAGGTGTGGCCGATGCATTTCTCGATGCAGGTTTCAAGACCTTCGGACCTAGAAAGAATGCGGCTATCATCGAGGCTTCAAAGGCATTCTCAAAGGACCTTATGAAGAAGTACAACATTCCTTCAGCTGCTTATGAGACATTTACTGATGCAGATGAAGCTATCAAGTATCTGGAGACACTTCAGGCTCCTTATGTATTGAAGGCTGACGGACTGGCTCTCGGTAAGGGAGTTCTTATATGCCAGACTCTTGAAGAGGCTAAGGAAGGCATCAAGGAGATGATGATCGACAGCAAGTTCGGTGCTGCCGGAAGCAAGGTTGTCATCGAAGAGTTCATGACAGGAAGAGAAGTATCTGTTCTCTGCTTCAGCGATGGTAAGACTATCCGTCCTATGACTTCAGCACAGGATCATAAGCGTGCAGGAGACGGAGACACAGGACTTAACACAGGCGGAATGGGAACATT
>CACZHN010000174.1 GCA_902780985.1 uncultured Lachnospiraceae bacterium
CCAGAGAGCATTTCACCGACTTCATAGATTTCTCTAAGGGAATCGGAATAGCAGGCCACTCCATGGGCGGAAATACGGCCTACAGGCTCTGCACCACCAACCCGGATTATGTCTGCGGCATCAATATAGACGGAGCCTTTTTCGGGGATTATACGGGCGCGACTCTCGACGTACCCTTCCTCCAGGTAAGCTGCAAGGATAATGAAAATGTAGTCTCAAGAGTTTATCTGAACCATTCCGCCCCGGTATATAAGGCACTTTTCAAGGATATGAGACATGCGGGATTTTCCGATATGAAGCATGCCATGAAGCCGGGACTTACGGTAGGAAAGCTGGATCCGGATAAAATGCATGAGAATATGTGCCATGCATTTCTCGAGATATTCGATACATACCTTAAAAAGGTGAAGCCTGAGCCTGAACTTAAATCAAATGATACGGTGACCTACACGAAATTTCAATAAGGTCATGGTGGTTCGACATAAAGGAGCTGATCGAATGAAGACCAAGATTACTGTTGTGGTAGATAACATAGCAAGTGACGGAATAAAAGGAGAGTGGGGACTCTGCATCTATATCGAGTACGGCGATAAGAAGATCCTGCTGGATGCCGGAGCTTCGGACCTGTTTCTCGGAAATATGAAGAAACTCGGGATAAATGTAGCGGATATCGACTATGCGACGTTGAGCCATGCCCATTACGATCACGCCAACGGACTTCCTGCATTTCTCGATAACAATTCCAAAGCTAAGCTGTATCTCAGAGAGAGCACCGCATACGACTGCTTTTCAAAAATACTGTTTATCAAAAACTATATCGGTATTCCGAAGAACATGCTGGAGAAATATACCGACAGGATAGAGACAGTATCAGGCGACTATAAGATCGCAGAGGGCGTGTATCTGATCCCTCATAAGACCGCAAATCTTGAGAAGATCGGTAAGCGTGAGATGATGTACAGAAAGACTCCTCAGGGATATAAGCCGGATAACTTCTCCCATGAGCAGAGCCTTGTGCTGGATACCGACAAGGGTCTGGTGATACTCAATTCCTGCTCCCATGGAGGGCCTGCAAACATCATAAATGAAGTGAAGAATACATTTCCGGATAAAAAGGTTTACGGACTCATCGGCGGATTTCACCTTTTCAATAAACCAAAACGTGAGATCATAGAACTGGCTCAGAAGATGAAGAACACAGGCATAGAATATGTCTGCACCGGCCACTGCACCAAGGACAGAGCCTACAACATCCTTCACGACGAGCTGGGCGACATGGCAGTCCAGATGAGAGTGGGTTACACGGTTGAGTTCTAAATTATAAACATAGGAGTGACATCATGAGAATCTCGGAAAGCTGCGCAAAGTGCCTTTATGACAGGCAGTTGAATATAACAGACAATAAGGAATATCTGGCAGAGGTGCAGAACCTGCTGGACAACAGAAAAGAGAACGACACAAGTCCGTACATGGTTTACCTTTTCGCGAAGGTATATGAGAAGCACTTCGGTGCAACCCCGGACTTTACTGAGATCAAGAAGAAATATAACGACCTGGTGCTGGGAATGGAGGATAAGCTCCGCGCCCGTATCGAGCAGGCTGAGGACCCGCTGGCGAAAGCACTGGTGATGGCAAGAATCGGAAATTACATTGACTTCGGCGCCATGGATAACGTGGATACCGACGAATTCCTGACGCTCTTTCAGAATACGGAAATGCGTGAGGACGACAAGGTGGTCTACGAGTCATTTCTCAGGGAATGCGAGGCAGGCACAAACTTCCTCCTGTTATGCGATAACTGCGGAGAAGTGGTACTGGACAGACTTATGATAGAACAGCTGAAGAAGCGCTTCCCTCATCTTAAGGTGAAGGCTCTGGTTCGCGGAGGTGCTGTACTGAACGATGCAACTGCAGAAGACGCTGCATATTCGGGACTGGATAAGGTGGCGGAGATTCTTTCCAATGGAGCGCCCGTTGCCGGAACCATTTACAATCTGATGCCTGAAGAATCAAGGCAGGCACTGGACGAAGCGGATATCATTTTGTCAAAAGGTCAGGGCAATTATGAATCCATATCCGGACAGGGAAGACATATATTCTACGTATTCCTCTGTAAATGCGATCTCTTCGTATCACGTTTCAACGTACCGAAGCTTACGGGAATGTTCGTGGAAGAGAAGAACTAAAGAAGAGCAAAGAAATAGGGCCGCATCGATTAAAACTCTTAAAGGATGCAACGTCCTGCTCCGTAACATAATAAATCTTATCGAAATTGGATTCGTCTAAAGAGATATCTTCCAGACATATAGCCTTTCCCGGCTGTCTGTGACTCTCATAATATGTGGTACTTACATAGATAAACAGGTTATTATCATTTTCGTCCAGGTATCCGTAGTAGCAGTGATAAGGTTTCTTCGTGTAAACGTGATCATCCTCAACGTAGATCCCCGTATCGGTATATGCCACATAGCTTTCTTTGCAGAAAAGAAGATAGTACAGTCCCGCTGCCAGCATTGCTACAGCAAGGAAAGTTACGCATATAGTACGGATTTTCTTTGAAACAAGCTTCTTCCTGATATCCTTCAGCGCAGCCTTATCGTCCTTTGCCTTTTTTGCGGCAACAGGTACCGTGTCGTCGGTCATTTCATCATAATAGGATCTGCATTTGTTGCAGGTACGCATGTGTTCTTCCACTAATTTGCGGCTGTCATCAGACAGAACGTCATCAACATAAAGGGGCAGAAGATCTCTTACTACATTACAGGTTATTTTTTCCATTTTCCATTTCCTCCTTGATCATCATACGGGCCCTGTGAAATGTTACCCTGGCCCAGCTGTCCGACTTCCCGAACAGTTCTGCAATTTCCGAAAAAGACAGTTCTCCCAAAACTCTGAGAGAGAAGACTTCCTTATAAGGCTCCTTCATGTTGTGGAGTATTCGGTGCGCTTCACGCTTATCGAAGTCCGCCAGAAAATCGAATTCGTAGGACTCTTCCTGCTGGGCGGCTTCCGTGAGTTCCGTAAAATGCGACTGCTTTTTTACCAGATCATAGTAAGTGTTCTTCGCAATCTGGCAGAGCCAGACTCTTACAGAACAGTCGCCGCGAAAGGAATCTATCTTTTTCAATGCTTTGAAGAAGGTTTCCTGTGTAATCTCTTCGGCCGTCAGAGGATCGTGTGAAACGGACAGGATATACTTATACACAACTGAGAAGTAATCATTATAAAGTTTTTCCAGGTCCATCTTTTCACCTCCTTCACATATATGACGATCGAAAATCGAAAACGTTACAAAATTTCAAAAAAAAATTTTATCACAAACAGAACATGAAGGAAATCTTTACATTTCCGGCGGATTAGTATATTCTATAGTACAGACAAAGGCGTCGATACCGAATGGTGTCGGCGCTTTTTTACGTCAAAACCCATAGAATAATACGGAGGTACATCCCATGGGCAGACTTGAGACAAATGACTGGATCAACATCAATAACATTATTTACAGCATTTACACTATCAAAAACACAGAGGAAATGCAGCGCAAGTTCCTCGAAAGACTTAAGACGGTAGTGGAGTATGATGCTGCGGATTTCTGCATTGCCTCAAGGGATAAGTCCGACTCTGTGGAGTCTTCGGTGAGGATAGGCATGAACGAGCATAAGTCCGTAAAGTTTGAGACCGATGATTACAGTAAAGACATAATGTACAGCGGACGAAGCTTTATCTATCGGGAATCCGATATGGTGACCGAGGATAAGAGAGTGAGAACCAAGGCTCATGGGTTCAACTTTTCCGTGCAGATGATACTGGGAACGGAAGGGCGCTTCCTTGGAGTCGTGTCTCTTTACCGGAAGACAGGTAAGGAGGATTTTGATTATTATGATCTTTTCACGCTGGATATCCTGAAGGACCATATGTCCTACAGTCTCAGCCAGAGACTGGGCAGCTCAGTGGATGTGAGCAGTTATTCAAATCTTCAGCAGTTTATAGTAAAATACACACTCACCAAGAGAGAGGAGGAAGTACTGCGGCATATGCTGTCCAGACAGGATAACCATACCATCAGCAACGAGCTTTCCATTACTATGAATACGCTGAAAAAGCATGAGAGAAATATCTATCAGAAGTGCGGTGTCAGCAGCAGAATGCAGCTCTTTAAGCTGGTGGTAAGCGAAAGCTGACAATACCATCTACTCCAAAAGTAGTATAAAAAGGGTGAATTCGTGTAATTGAATAAAGACCGGGATTACTGTATATTCAAACACGTAATCCATCAAGGTAGGTGAGAGCCGAACCGGTACCCTCGGTGACTCACCAAAGCAAGGGGGCTGGAACTTTTTCCGGCCCCCTTCCCTTCTTTTTAGGGGATGGAGTAGAAAGGGGAACACGATTATGAACTATGAGAATATGATCCTTCATTCCGAAGAAATAAATGAGCTGTTGGCAAGATACGGAGTGAAGTTCGGAATATATAAGAATAACGAGTTTAAGGAACAGCTTTTTCCTTATGACATGATCCCGAGAATCATCGGAAGCGAAGAGTTTTCCATGCTGGAAAAGGGCCTGTCCCAGAGAGTCATGGCACTGAACCTCTTCATCAAGGATATTTATTCCGAGAAGAAGATCATCAAAGACGGCGTGGTTCCCGAAGAATTTGTATTTGCGGGCAGCGGCTTTCTGGCAGAGTGCGACGGGATAAGGCCGCCGAAGGATATCTACTCCCACATTTCCGGTATCGATCTGGTACAGGGAAAGAACGGCGAGTGGTACGTGCTGGAGGATAACCTGCGAATCCCGTCGGGTGCGTCATACCCGATGATAGCCCGCGAACTTTGCAGGCGCTGCAATCCGAAGATATATGCCGAGAATCATATAGAGGATAACAGGAACTATTCGAAGCTTCTGAGGAAGACCATGGATAACGTCAACACCGGCGGTCATTCGGTAATCCTCAGTCCGGGCCGTTACAATGCGGCATACTTCGAGCATTCCTATCTGGCAGAGAAAACGGGAGCCCATCTGGCAACGGGTTCCGAGCTTATCGTCGAGAACGATCACCTTTACTTCCAGGATTATTCCGGGAACAAGGAGAGGGTCGGCGTAGTATACCGAAGGATATCTGATGAATATCTGGACCCGATGACATTTAATAAGGAATCGGTCATCGGCATACCGCACATCTTCGACATTTACAGAAAGGGAAATGTAGCCCTGATCAACGCACCGGGCAACGGCGTAGCGGACGACAAGGGAATCTACTACTTCGTACCGAAGATGGTTAAGTACTATCTGGGAGAGGAGCCGATACTTCAGAATGCACCGACATACCTTCCGTACTACGAAGAAGATATGAAATATGTGCTGGAGCATTTCGACAATCTGGTACTGAAGGACGTAGCGGAGGCCGGAGGATACGGAGTAGTCTTCGGAAGCAAGATGACGAAGGAAGAGAAGGAAAAGTTCATCACCATGCTGAAGAACGAACCGAGACGCTTCATAGCACAGGAAGTTATAGATTTCCTGGATATAGATATATTCGATGAGGGACATATGGTGCCGAGAAAGGCAGACCTCAGGGCATTTGTACTGATGGCTGATGAACCGTACGTATGGAAGAGCGGACTCACCCGATTCTCCAGAAATCCGGATTCATTTATAGTCAATTCATCACAGGGAGGAGGTTTCAAGGATACATGGGTATTATCTCAGTAGAACATACGGACAGACTGCTGTGGCTCGGAAGATACAGCGAGAGAGTTTATACAACGCTTAAGCTCTTCGCCAACTATTTCGATTCCATGATAGATCTGAACAGCGACGAATACGAACGGTTCTGCAAGAGCCAGGATATTCCGAATATATATACCTCCATTGAGGATTTTGCCGACAGATATTGCTTTGACGGAGAGGATCCGAACTCAATTTATTCGAATCTTATGAGGGCATACGATAATGCCATCGTGCTCCGTGAGGAAATAGGCAGCGAAACTCTGGCATACATCCAGCTGGCGGTATATGCCATGAACAAAGCCGCCGCATCGGATGCACCGCTGGTGAAACTTCAGCGAGTGACCGACAACATCGTGGCCTTCTGGGGACTGGCGGATGATTCCATCGACAATAAAAATGTCAGGGACCTCATAAAGCTGGGAAAACGTATCGAGCGTATAGACATTTACTCAAGGCTTAAGATGGACAGCTCGGAACTCAGGAGGGAAATGAAGCGGCTCAATACAAGGATCATGGCGGTAAATATCAGGTATAGCCATAAGGGGCTCATGCATTTGAACTATCTGGTAGAAGAAGAGAGTCCCGACTATAAAGAGATCGTAAAGGAAGTGGAGGCGCTTATTCAGTGACACGACTGCGTTTTAAGTATTACATGAAGCTTTCCTTCTCGGATACAGTGGAAAAGCACAGATTCTCTCTGAAATGCATTCCTAAGTCGGATGTGAAGCAGCGTATATATATAACGCATAGGGATATCTATCCAAACAGTTTTATAAGCGAAGATACGGATTCCTTCGGGAATCTGATCATTTACGGATATGAAGAGAGTAAGCATAAGTATTTTTTCTTTGATATAGAGGGGGAAGCGGTAACAGGGATGGAAGCAGCACAGGGATCGGAAATGTATAAGGATGGAACTGATCCGGAAACGCTGCTGATGAAATATCAGACCGCCGTAACAATGCCGGGAGATGCAATCAGAGCGTATTATATGGAGATTGCGGAAGGCTTTAAATCGGCGGGAAAACTCGGCCCGGAGTACGGATTAACGGATGCGGATGATACGGTTAATTTCGGACTATATACCATGAGCAGGCTGGGCCGGGATTTTGAGTATGAGAGCGGAGTGACCGACATACAGACCACGGCGGAGGACGCCATGAGGAGCGGAAAAGGTGTATGTCAGGATTACGCGCATATCATGTTGTCACTGTGTAGATTAAGACGGATCCCCTGCAGGTACGTAACGGGAATGATGCTGGGGGAAGGCGAATCCCATGCATGGGTTGAAGTTCTGTCGGGAGAGAAATGGATCGGAATGGACCCGACGAATTCGCAGCTTGTGGGTGACTATTATATCAAGATAGCCCACGGCCGTGATTACAGCGACTGTCTGGTGAACCAGGGGCTATTTACGGGAGCGGTTCGGCAGGAACAGAAAATAAGTGTAAACGTTGAGGAGATAACTTAAAGTGATTGACGAGATAATCAAGGTGGCAGGAGCGGAGCTGCCGGTAAATGAGGAACTCATAATTCAGAAACACAGGATGAAGGGGATTCCGGGACCGGATGAGAAGGGCGATTCGGACAGTACCGAAAAGAGAATATGCGTAGTAACGGGAATCCACGGCGACGAGCTGGAAGGCCAGTATGTAGCGTATGAACTGGCGAGACGCATAAAGAACAGTCCGGAATCACTCACGGGGATAGTAGATATATATCCGGCCATGAATCCTTTCGGAATCGATTCCA
>CACZHN010000175.1 GCA_902780985.1 uncultured Lachnospiraceae bacterium
GAAACATTTTTCACAAAAGATGCAGTTATAGATTGTGTAAAGAACAATTATACATATGAAAACCGTGACTTTGATGCTTGTATGGCAGGATTCAGAGAAGAAAAGACTATAAAGGGCAGCACATACGGAATGGATGAGTATGCTGCAAGCAAGCTTGTAGTAGTTGAAACTATTGACGGATCTGACAAGATCGATTGGGAGAAGTTTAATTCAGGAGATTATGTATTAGCAACAAGATGGTCAACAGATGGCCAGAATTATGAGAACATTGTTGAGCCGGGAGATAAGGTACAGATCAGAAGCCACAATCCACAGTTTGCTGAAACAATGGAAGAGCCTGAAGAATCAGGACAGACAACAACTTATGTAAGTTATGACAATGCGCCTGTAAAGGAATATGAGGTTTATGCAATCGTAGATATTCCTCTGGCAATGAGATACAGAGTAGATGATTTTATTCTTCTTGATTACATCCTTCCTGAAGGTAAGTATCTTGAAATGGAAGGCGAAAAGGCAGCTATGAGAACTCTTGTAAATGTAGAGGATGATAAGGAAGCAGCTTTTGAGAACTGGATCAAGGAATACACAAATACAGATGCAGACAGCTTAAGCTACATTTCAAAGGAAAGCGTAGTTGCTGAATACAAGTCACTCAGTGATACAATCGGAATCGTAGGAATAGTTCTTTCAGTAATTCTCGGACTTATCGGTCTTATGAACTTTGCAAATACAATGGTAACATCAATCATCGTAAGAAGCAGAGAGCTTGCAATGCTTGAAGCTGTAGGAATGACAGGCGGTCAGCAGAGACACAAGCTTATGAAGGAAGGATTTAGATACTTCATCTGGACTTTAGTAGTATCAGTAGTTATTTCATCAATCATGAATGTAACAGTTATCAGATTTCTTGCAGATGCATTTGGAATGTTTGTTTGGAGATTTACACTTATGCCTTTAGCAGTATGTCTTCCGCTTATCCTTGCAATGATCGTAATTATTCCGGTAATTGCATATAACAGACTCAGCAAGAGAAGCGTTATTGACAGACTCAGAGTAGAGTAAAAGCAGAAGGAGCTTCAGTCCGAATAGGGCTGAAGCTCCTGTTTTTTATTTCTTATTTATCTTTATCAAGAAATACTCTGGATCCGGTTGCGCCTCTTTGACCCTGATATTTTCCATCGTATGGATTCAATGCATGGTCATCCATAAGAGCAAATACCAACTGACCGACCCTTCTTCCGCACTTAAGTTCGATAGCACATCTGTTGGCGTTATAAAGCTCAAGTGTTATCTCGCCCTTAAATCCGGGATCTACCCAGCCTGCGTTCTGTATGAATAATCCCATTCTTCCGAGAGAACTTCTTCCTTCAACGAATGCTGTTAAGTTATCCGGGAGCTCAAAGTATTCCATGGTTGTAGCCAAAACGAATTGTCCCGGTAAGATCATATATGTGTCGGTGGTAATGGTCTTATACTTTATCTCACTGCCAAGAGTGATTATTCCCGAAGGAGTATCATCTACTACGCTAAAGGTATTTCCAAGACGTATATCCACACTTGCAGGTTGGATCTGTTCCGGTGTTACCGGATCTATAACCAATGTTTTTTCTTCGATCATTTTGTTTATTGTTCTGTCAGATAAGATCATTTTGTGTCTGGTAGTATACCATGTATGAAGCTCCGACGCACTTGAAACAACGCATGTGAGATAAAAATTCGCAACTTAGACAGCGTGAGTTGCAACTTATTCAGGAATCGTTGAATGCGGTATTTGCTTAGTGTAAGATGTGTCCATCAAGCAAAACACACATGTATTACTTAAAAGGAGCTTACAAAAATGGAAATGACAGTAGAGACA
Organism: uncultured Lachnospiraceae bacterium; assembly: GCA_902780985.1. Next base: position 1,859 of record CACZHN010000175.1, read on the forward strand.
AAAACAACAAAAACAAACAGATTCAAGGAAGGATTCAGCTTCCTGTTATATGCACTCGAGGCATTCGGAGTAGTGGGACTGGAATTACTGATCGGAAATGTAATCGAGCCGAAAATATACGGTGTAGAAATGAGCAAGTTCACACCGGGACAGAGTATATTACACTGGATCTTTACTTGTACAGTATGGGGCATCGGAGCATTTCTTATCATGAAGGACTGCAAGAAGTGTAAGGGTGTTGACCTTTTTGATGATATAAAGAACAAGAAGTTCATTACAAAGGATATCAAAGTTTGGCAGTGGATATGCATCGCAGTCGGCGTTGCTGTATGTCTTGTATCTACATGGATCGACTGGAACGGAAGCAAGGTTGTTGCAGAGTTTAAGAGCCGCGGACCGCTTCTTTTCCCATTCCAGTACATTTATTACTTATTCGAAGTAAGCCTTGTGCTTCTTATAATCGTATTCGGACAGATGGCATTTGAGAAATGGTTCAATAATACAAAGATCCCATTCGGAGGAATTCTCGTAGGTCTTACATGGGGCCTTGCACACTGGGCATCAAAGGGCACTCTCGGAGCAGGACTTTACGCAGCGGTTGGCGGATTTGTATTCGGATCAGCTTACGTTCTTACAAACAGAAACCTGAAGCTTTCGTATTTGCTTCTTTGCATAATGTTCATCCTGTAATATAATGACAAATGTTTCGCGCACCGCGAAATAATACATTATTGTGGGAAATGGTATGAAATTTATAAAAACAAGGGAAGAGAATATTGAAGAAAACTACCTGGAACTTCACTATGATACGATAGACGAGGAAACCAAGGCGGTGCTGGACAGACTCAGAGATACTCTGAGATATATAGAGGGAACCACCGAGAAGGGAAAGGTGACTGTAGCGCTTACTGACATCTTTTACATTGAGACCGTAGACAGAAAAACCTTTGCATATACAAAGGATACCTGTATCGAGATCAGGGAAGCACTCAGAGATATCATTGAAGAGTTTGAGAATATCGGATTTGTCAGGATCAGTAAATCCGCAGTTGTAAACATTTATAAGATACAGAAGCTTCAGGGTGATATAAATATGAGAGTGATCATCTACCTCAAGAACGGAGAGCAGCTCATAATGAACCGAAGCTACAGAAACGATTTTTACGATAAGCTCAACAAGCTGCAAAGGAGGAAAAAGTGATGAAGCTGATAAACAGAAAGAACTTCTTTTCCATCGTATGCATCAGCTTTACGCTGCTTGTATGCTATAAACTGATATATGAATGGATAGTAGGATTCAAGGATCCGAACTATACAATGAATATTTTTCTTAATCTGCTGTTTGCGGTGATCATAACGGCAATACTTGCGATACATTTTTATCTGCAGAAATATCCGTTCGTACCGGTATTCCTAGGACAATACATTTTTACAATAGTCATCACTTTTCTGATTGTAAAGATTGCGGAACAGTTTGTGGAGTTGGCACCTACGGCTTACCGCGACATGTTCGTATCGGTCACAATCCCGTTCATAGTCGGAGCAGCAGTATATTACATCAGTTTTTTCAGACAGATCAGAAAAGCAAATAAGATGCTGGAGGAACTCAACAATTAACTAAAAAAGGTACCCGAGGGTACCTTTTTATATTATTAAATAACTACGTTTAAAACTACGAGTATTATTCCGCAGATCAGTGTGACAAATCCGCTTTTTCTTGTTTTTGCAACCATCTCCGCATCATCACGGAACTCTTTCTTGGTACAAGGCTTTGGAATGGCAACCATTACAAGGCCTAAGAGTGCCATTAATCCAAATACACAAAGCTTTGCTAAATCATATGTCGACATAATTCTTTACCTCCGTTGAATAGATATAATCAATATGATAATATGATATTACCATAACAGAAATAAGATGTCAACAAGAAATTATCATTTAGATAATAAGTGCTGTGAAAATGATATTGACATGATGTTATCCATATGATATTATCATATAGATATAATCAGAAAGGTAATATCACAGGGGCGTTTAAATAGGGGGTATAAATGAAAAAACATATAAAACTAACAGCAATAACGGCAGTGGTTCTGCTTTTAGCGGTTATCGTGCTTGCTGCAGTACTTCGCGATAACAAAAAGGGCGGCGAAGAAGTTGTCGGGGGTGAAGAAAGTGGCGACCGGGTTGCGGTTTATCAGGTTGAGCTTACCGTTGCTTCACCGAGTTCGAAACATATAAATTACGTAAGATTCCCGTATTATTATATGGAATTTACGGATGATAATAAGCTTGTGGATCTGGACCTTGAACATAAAACTATGCACTATATTCCGAAGGAAGATCTGGAGTTCTTTCTTGATTTTATAGAGAAAAACGATAAATCAGCCGAAAAAACGGAGGATTCCGTGTTCACATATTGCCTAAGGGTGACACCATATAAAGGAGGCGGGGATTCCGAAATAGATACCTTGAAAGTGGCTTACGGTTACGATTCATTTCCGGAAGAATTGAATGAAGTTATCGATAGGTTGAATGAGCTGTGTAAGCAGGATCTGTTGGAACATCCGACGGAGATGATCAAGGATATACCGTCCTTTGTATACGAAGAGACGGGACTCGGAGAGGATGATTATCCGAGGGAAGATATCGAGAAGATGCTTGCGGAAGAAAGCTGGCTTGCTATGGATAAAATGCTTTCAAGTTCCGGCGGTTTTGTCGGGATGATGAACGGATACTACGGATCTATTACCTCAGCCAATGTTGAAAAATATGTACCGCATGAACTAAAAGATGCAGCGAAGATAAGTGATGAAGATTATAACGAATTGGTAAATAAATTTCTGGCAGAACTGGGAGAGGGCTGGGAGGTTCAAGGCAATATCGCAGACGATGGGCTCACGATGATATATAAAGACGGCCATCCTACAAATGGTTATATGTACATCGGAAAAGCCGAGCTTGTCAGCAAATGGCAGAAGAGCGGTGATCTGCAATATGATGAATTCAGTGAGCGATATGATTACATGAAGCCGGACGGCGGAGAAGGAATGACAAAGCGATGCGACTTCATTTATAACAAGGAGGCCGATTTAGTACTGGTTGATTATAATTGTGCCGGCCTGAATTACGATGAGTATGTGGAGCTTTTTTATAACTTACGTGAGAAATAAAATTTATATATATTAAAAGGAGACAAACAAGGATATGGAAAACGTGGCTATTGAAGGAATCAGTAATCTGCAGGTAATAACAAACATGTTTGCGCAGGTGGGATGCGCAGAAGCGGATAACTGTATTCTCGTGACGACAAACAGAGATTTTGTAGGAGGTTCAGCTCCGGATGCGGGCGGTATTATGACTACAAATGCGGCTATCGTAGGTACAAAAAACGGCGGGCTTGTGGGAGGCCTGGTTGCCGGTGCGGTTGCGGGAGCTGTAAATGCAGCAGTACAGGAACAGGTTAATGAGTTTAACAGCAAGCTGGATAACAGACAGCAGATCGCATTTGACAGAAGTACTTATGCAGGATTTGTGATCAATGTTCTTTCAACAGGTATCGGTGTTATTCCCTGCAGAAACAGCGGACAGATAGTTCCGAAGGTTAAAGATCTTATAACGGATGTAGAACATTCTTTCTTTATAAGTTACAATGAACTTGAAGATAAGAAGCTTAAAAAGCTTCCGCTTAACTTCTCATCGATGCAGTTTGCCATGTGCTTTAAGAATACAGGAGATCTGAAGGTTTATACTCCTTGGCAGTTACCGAAAAAGCACAAGCTGATTCCATATCAGGAGGCAAACTTCAATAAGTTAGTTTCACGATTTTAAGGATTTAAAACATGTTCTTTAAGAAGAAAGAAACAACTGAAAACAGAAACAAAATAACAGAGTTCGGGGATAGACTGCTTCAGGGTGACGTCGGATGTCTTTCGTGGCTGTATGAACAGCTGGTATATGAAGATGCGAAGGGATGTGCGATTATTGCCGATTATATCAAGCGGTTTATGTCCGAACTTGATACTGTGCATTTGATAAGGCTTGATGAACGTTTCAGGGATACGTCTTCCATGGAATGGTATACCGGTTGGAAGGATGTAGATCCCGAGAAACTCGTAAAGTCTGTCGAAGACAGAGAAGCAGCTCTCTGGATATTGAGACTGGGTACATTTCATCCGAACGGGTATTTCCGGGAGAAATGCGTTCGAAAGCTGATAGGAGACAAGGCTTCCGTTCCTTTTCTTCTGCTGAGATTAAATGACTGGGCAAGAGTCGTAAGAAATATAGCCGGCGGTGTGGCGTATACCGTAAAAAGGCTGTCGGTAGAGGAGATAATTGCAAGCCTTCCGTATCTTGAAAAGGTTGAACACGGTTTTCGCAGAGATTACGGAATCATCGAAAGCATTAAGGAATCTATGGCGGTCGGAATCGCAAACGGGATAAGAGACTTTGATCTGAAAAAAGTCAGATACTATGAGCTTTCGGCAAGAAGGCAGTTATATAGGTTCATCTATGAGACACAGGCACTGGACAAATCAGGTGTAAGAACGCTCATCGATCTTGAAAAGAACAGTCAGCTTCAGGCACAGCTGCTTTCCGGCTACATAAATAAATACGAAGTCTCTCTTGAAGAACTGGATAGATTCATCGACCATAAGAGTGAAGTGGTACAGAGACTTGCGATAGAGCATAAATACAGAAGGATCAACGGCATCTGGGACGGCCTTGAGAAGAAGCTCATTTCATCTTCGGCAGGACTCAGGAGTTCGGTAAGGTATCTTCTTCAGATGAAGTCCGATATCGATATCAGGCAGTATTATCTTGATCGTATCGACACAGCGGCAAGAGGAATCTGCATTCTCGGACTGGGTGAAACAGGAAAAGAAAGCGATGCGGATCTTCTGATGAAATATCTGGAGTCCGATAACGCGGGAACAGTAAAGAAAACTCTTCATGCACTGGGAATGCTGAAGGGAGATAAGGCTGAGGATGTTTTCTGGAAGTATCTGCATGATGAGAGACAGGGAGTAATGTGTCAGGCTTACAGGGAGATCTCGGCAGCAAAT
>CACZHN010000176.1 GCA_902780985.1 uncultured Lachnospiraceae bacterium
TAATGTAACATCTATTACATCTCTTTAATCCAAATCTTTCCACTCAATTCCCGCAAGTGAATCCGTACCTTTATTCTCCTCAACCAGAACATTGAACTTTGCTGTAACATCGTTCTCGTACTCCTGTGTCTCGCGGTTCATATATGATCCGTAATCCACATAGTCTCTTATATAGTTAGGATCACCGGAGTAATCTCCATCAACTCGAGGGATTGTTTCGTCTACTACGGTATAAAGTGTCCAGCAGCTTGTAGGAAGCTCATCGGACGGAGTATTCATATTCCACATACCGCCCATCTTAGCTAACTCTCTGCAGCCTACTTCCTGATTTACGTATTTCCACAGGTAGGAATCCGTAAAATCGCCGCCGTAGTTATTTCCGTAATAACCGCCTGATGTGAAGCATCCGTTTCCGATATATTCCGCAACAGAAGGTCCGAAATGATTCTCCCATCCGTAAATGTCCTTAACAGTGAAAGCACCGTCCTTCTCGGAAACTACAGCGAATACACCTGCTCCGTCACCGATCAGAAGTTCGAATACTCCGTCACAGTCAAGGTCGTAATATGTATACTTAGCAGGTATTCCGTTCTGGCTTATCATTAATTCATCAGCAAGTGCAGCATATTCATTTGCAAAGAATCCTGCATATCTTGCATCCTGCTCATCAAATGATGCCGGAGTTCTGTCTCCTTCAGCACCGGCTGCCGGCTTCTCTTCCGGCTTATCCTCATTTGCACCGGCTCTCCACCACGCATTTCCCGCAAGGTCAGTGCTGTTATCACCGAGCACAAGCTTAGGATTATGAGGGAACATTATATCTTCCGTATAACGATTCTCCTGATAAGCTCCGATGTAGAGATCGGCTTCTTCAGCAGTGATCACGTAATAATCCCATTTTCTTTCCTGATGAAGCTGCCAGAAATTGTCGGCAACCTTAACCTCATCGGCAATACCGACTTCTGCAAGATGCTCATTAAATGCTGCTACACCTTCATCTCCGTGGTAATTCGTTTTACGTTCTTCATTATCGATATATTTATTGTCAGCATCATATGAAATGATATGGATTCCGCAGTCATCACCAAAATCAGGACTGAAAATGAGTGCCGGAGACATCATTGCCGAATAAACAAATTCTATGCCTGACTCATTTATATCATAAACCGTGATCTTATGGCTGTCTGTATCGTAAGCAACTGTCTTGCTGTAAATAACAAGCTTAACCTTATCACCGCTTTTCACGATTTTGAACATATATTCCTTATCATTTGCGGCATATACATCGCATCCGTCCTCAGTCTGAGTTCCGAGCTTAACATCACCGAATGTGACATTCAGGCTCTTCTCTGCTGCAAGTTCGGCTGCACCGTCCTTCTCAACATAAAGCTGAGCATAGATACCGTCTTCCTTATTTACGAAAACGATCATTGCTTCGCTGTCTGAGAAAAAGCTGTCTATCTTAGCGGTAAGAATACCGGTTTCAGCGTAGTTACTCTTTAAATAAGCTTCGCAGCTTCCTGTCTCATTCGGGATCTTATCGTATTTATCCGCACCGAATTCACCCATGGTACAGTAACCGATCTCTTCTCCGAGAGCCTGAAGCTTTGCAAGCATTACCGATGTTTTTTCCTCAACAACTGCTTCTGTAGCGGCTTCCGTCTCTGTCACAACCTCGGTTGAAGCTTCTTCCGTAAGCTTATCCAGATCTACCAACGAATCTGATCCCGCATTTGAACCGTACTTCTCACCCTCATCAGCCCTGTTTCTGTTTGATGAGCTGAGTTTGACAGCCAGAATGACTATTCCCACTATCAAAACAAGCGACACCGCAGCTATCGCTATCTTTTGTACTTTTGTTAATTTCATACCATTTTTCCTCCCCTTTAGTACCTCAAACATTTTAAAGCTTTTCTTTCATTTGTCAAGTGAGGCAGGAGGATGGAGGTCAATCCCAGACAGCTTCTTTCTTGGTGACTTTTTCGCCCCAGTATGAAGCCCATTTCTCGCAGAACATCCAGGTGTATTTTAAGTTTTTCTCCTGTCGCATCTTAGCACAGGCAGGGAGGCTACCCCAGCATATCGATGGGATGCCTATGATTATCGGATACAGCGGTCCAAGCAGCAGGGCTTGAAATGTATGGCCGTACTCATGTACTATAACTTTGCTGCAGTAATTAAGTCTTCCTTCCGGATTCGGGTCTTCCTTGCCATTCTCTTCCATTCCCGGTTCCCACGGTGTAAAGATGAAGAGTCCCATGGAAAGTCCGGAATTTGCATGCCATGCGGTCTTTACGACTCCGCCGTAATACTCGTGAGGGCACTTAATATTCACAAGGTAGATAAAAAATCCTACCATAGTCTGCATGCTTCCCCAGGTCAGATGCAGAAACACTCCGATCGGGTACCACCAGCGTCTGTCGGTCTTCCAATTGCTTTCAACCGCCAGATACAGGCCTATAAGCATAAGTCCCAGGAAGTAACACAGTCCGTCCTTTATGTCATAAACGCTTCCGAGAATAATACCTAAAGGTGAATCCTTATCGATTCCCAGGATATCATTTATCTTCACCGCCTGGAGGACCTCGGCGATCCATCCCAGGCAGTAGCATAACATCGGAAGTACGTAAACCGAGAATGTTCCGTCCTTTGCAAAGAATATCCTCAGAAGAAAATATACTGTCGGTATTACAAGTATATCTCCCAGATATCCGCGTACGGCTCCCTCACCGTGTTTCGCGATCATTATCTCTGTACATAGAAATACCTGGAATAATAAGAAATATTTCAATCTGTCTTTCAAGCCAGTCTCCTTCGTTCCTCCTCAATGACCGATTTATCCAGTCTCTCGAAAAGTATCTGTATTTCGGGAAGTTCATATCCCACAGTAACCTCTTTTGTATGCCAGTCGTCGGATATTCCCAGCCATCCGCATACCTTCTCTGATGAGAAAGGTAAGTACGGCTTAAGGATCACCGCCAGATTCGCTATGATCTGCACACACTGATAAAGCGTGTTTTTGCAGGCTTCAGGATCTTCAGTTCTGGTCTTCCAAGGCTGTTCATCATCGAAGAACTTGTTGGCCTTACGGACCACCTCAAAGACTCCCTCTATAGCATCCTTGATATTTCCCTTCTCTATCCTGTCCCCGGTTGTTTCATACAGGTTCCTAAGCGTTTCTTCCCACTCACTCGATATTACACCTTCCGGTACAATACCGTCAAAATATTTATTGATAAATGCGAGGCTTCGGTTTATGAAGTTGCCGTAAGCCCCCAGAAGCTCACCGTTATGATTATTTACATATTCGGTCCATGAGAAATCCGCATCCTTCTTTTCAGGACCGTTGGTAAGGAAGTAATATCTCAGCGAATCCGGATTGTACCTATCCAAGAGATCCGTTATCCATATGGCATAATTACGACTTGTGGAAATCTTCCTTCCCTCCAGAGTCAGATATTCGCTGGATACTATCTGATCCGGCAGTCTGAGTCCCTGTCCGTGAGCCAGAATGAGTGCCGGAAGGATTATGGTATGGAACGGAATGTTATCCTTACCATGTACATAGTAATGCTTTGCATCCTCTCCGAAAAGCTCTTCAAAGCTTTCGCCTCTTTCATCCGCCACACGCTTGGCTGCCGAAAGATATCCGAGGACATTTTCCGCCCAGATATAAATGGTCTTATTCTCATAGCCCTCTTTCGGAACCGGGATTCCCCAGTCCAGATCTCTTGTAAGGGCTCTGTCTCTCAGGCCCTCATCCAGATATCGGTTCGTAAATGCAATCGCATTCTTACGCCAGTTTGTTCCGTTTTCCACAAGGGTTCTGAGCTCCTTTTCAAGCTTGGAGATTGCTATATATAAATGTGTTGATGCCCGGAACGTTACCGGGTTACTACAGACGGCACAGACAGGTTCCTTCAGGCTTTCCGGCTCCAGCACCGTACCGCAGAGATCGCATTGATCTCCTCTTGCGGGTTCACCACAGCTCGGGCATATTCCCGTTACGAATCTGTCCGCCAGAAATGTATTGCAGCATTCGCAGTAAGCCTGCGGTGTCTCCTTCTCATAAACGTACTTGCTCTTATAGAGTATCCTATGAAAATCCTGAATAAACGCCTTATGCTGTTCATCGGAAGTCTTGGTGTAGCAGTCATAGCTGAATCCAAGTCTGTTGAAGCAGTCAACAAACTCCTCATGATATCTGTCACTTACCTCTCTCGGAGTCTTTCCCTCCGCCTTTGCCCTTAATGCTACAGGGGTTCCGTGACAATCGCTTCCGGATACATAATAAACCTTATCTCCGCAGGCTCTGTGATATCTGGCGATAACGTCTCCTGCCAGAAGTCCCGCTATATGTCCTATGTGTAATGAGCCGTTGGCATACGGCCATGCTCCGCCGATCAATACATTTTTATTCATTTCATTTCCTCCTAAATTAGATTGATAACTGTCAGCAGTTTCGAATTTTTTGTACTAAAAAAGCCCTCCTCTCTGAAATAAATTCAGGGACGAGAGCTATTACGCTTCGTGTTACCACCCTAATTCGCCCATACCTCACGATATGCGCCTTATCAACTACGGACGGGAAATGATCCATCGATAGTCTATCACTGTAACGGGTGAACCCGTCGTAGCCTAAGCTTTTACACCTCGGTACGCAGCTCCAAGGCCATGTTCGGTTGCAGCTTGCTCGTCGGTTCTCATCAATCCCGATTCTCTGTAAAGCTCCCTAACAACTTACTCTTCCTCTTCACAGCTTTGCTATAGGCTACAACAATGTTTTTAAATTGTCAATGCTTTATTCTTATCAGCAGTTTATACATTCTAAAGATTTACTGTCGTTAACTTTTATACAAAAAGTCTTCTATTTATCTTAATTTTATATTCAAAAAACGTAAATATGGATTATAAATCTCGGTGCTACAATGTATATATTCTTGAATCACTAAGGAGGAAGACATAATGGCAAGAAAAAAGACAACAAAGTTAATCACCGGATTATTCTTATCCGCGGTACTTGTACATGCACTTTACGGCTGCGGAGACTCATCCACCGAGACTGCTAAAGCCGAAACAACCACACAGGCTATAACAACAGAAGCCACAACAGAAGCCACAACGGAAGACGATACGGTTACAGGTGAAGAAGGCGAATCAAAAGAATTCACATTCACAAATGACGAAGAAAACGGCCTGACCATCAATGAAGTAACGAGTGAAGAATAATGAAA
>CACZHN010000177.1 GCA_902780985.1 uncultured Lachnospiraceae bacterium
CTTCCGTGGTCTCTTCTTCGGTTACCTCTTCGGTGGTGGCTTCCGTGGTCTGCTCCTGTGTCGTGGCGTGAGTAATATGCTCCGTCACCTGAGTTACTTCCTCCTCTTCCTGCTTTCCGCGCCCGAACATGTCCGGGAACAAAAAGAAAATAACCGCACCGCAAAAGCCCAGTACAAGCGCGATCTCCAAAACCGTTACAAGTATCTTCTTTACAATATCCATAATAAATCCTGTATTTCCTATTTTTTCTGTCCTATTATTATACACTATTTTCCCAATATCCGCTAATCAGGCAAAAAAATGCCCCGCAGACCGTTACATTTCGACCTGCGGAGCAAGAAAAAATCCTATTCAATTACTTACCTTCAAATGCCTTGTAGCATTCGAGAAGGCTTACGGAATCAGGGGTCTGAGTCCATTTAAGTGTAGTCTCCGACTTTGTGTACTTATCAGACGGGAACTTTGTATTTGTTATGTTGTTAAACTCATCTTCGGTAATTTCCTTCTCCGACGGATATTCCGTATATGTTACCGCATCCTCGTTGCAATGTCTGTTAGCCAGCGATTCCTGTCTGTAGCTGCCGTTCTCAAATGTAAAGCTCATAACGGTTTCTCCGCCCTCACCGGCCGACACTTTATACACATCCGAACATACGTAGAAATATTTGTCGCCGTCCTTAAATGTAAGGAAGTTTCCGTCTATTACAAAATCCGGAAACGGTACACCTTCGTCTAATCCGTCATCACAAGCCACAAGCCCGTCATATGTTGAATCAACCTCATATATTTTTGCATAGGTGAAATGACCTGTTCCGCCGCTGGTTGCCACGATAATCTCAGCTCTGTCGTTATGGTCCAGATCCGTTACGGTGTAGTAAGCATCATCTCCCTGACTCTCCCACATAGCTCTGTCCTGACCTATAATCTCGATCATACCCTTTTCTACGCCGTCTTTGCTGCGCATTCCCTCTTTGCCTTCTTCATCGGCTGCGCTGTCGTCGGCTTCCGGTTTATCCGTTGCTTCTGTCGCAGCTTCACTTGCAGCTTCCGTTGCTGCCTCTGTTGTTGCTTCGGTTGTTGCTTCGGTCTCACTTGCTGCTTCTGTAGTTGCCTCGGATGTAGCCTCGGTTATTATTTCCGTACCTGTTTCCGCAGCATCAGCCTTTTGGTCTGCTGTTCCGCATCCGAATAACGCCCCTGTCATCATAAGTGTCATACCCACTGCCGTAATACCTTTAATGTTTCGTCTCATTTAACTATCCTCGCTTTTTCATATTAATGCCCCTTAATGTCTCGCAACATCAACCATTTTATAGCACTCGGAATTACGTATTTCAAGACACTTAATGACATTTTCAGCAATATTAATTTATTCATAAAATGTGTAACATAAAATGTTACATCTCGTCGAACAACATATCCAGAATATCATTTAATTCCTTTTTATCTATACCGTTCATTTTTGCCTTATCCACCGCGCTCTGAAGCAGTTCCTCAATCTGACGCATATTCTCTTCCTTCAGGAATTCGGCATTCTGAGCCTTTACAAAACTACCCTTGCCCGTATAGGTTTCGATGAATCCGTCACGCTCAAGTTCCTCGTAAGCACGCTTTGTGGTGATAAGACTTATGCGCATCTGCATGGCGAGATTACGCATCGAAGGGAGAGCCTCCCCGGGGGTCAGCTCTCCGCTCATGATCATTGCTTTTATTTGATTAACGATCTGAAGATATATCGGATCGTTAGATGAATTCGAAATTATTATATCCATAGGTTACTCTCCATATCTGCGGCTCATATATATCCAGCACGGAATACCGATGATCATTGATGATATGACCATACACAGTCCTATCCGGAAGTTCTTTCCGGCAACCGACTCCGTCGAAAGAAAAACCGAAGCCAGTGGATTGCATATCGTATCTATCACAGCATGGGCGATGATTGCTGCAATAACGGAATCCGTCATCTTGCGTACCATCTGTAGCATGGCTCCACCGAATATGCAAAATACACACATCAGAAGTATATTCGTTACCGGGAATCCCGGCGCTTCTTTTCCGAAGTTAAGGCCTGCTCCGATAAGCGGAGGTATATGCCAGAGTCCCCAGATTATACCGCCGACTATTATTGAACCGTGAAATCCGCAGATTTTTTCCAGTTTGTCATAGAGGAAGGCTCTCCATCCGAGTTCCTCACCGATCAAAATGAAAAATGCTATATATGCATTTATACTGTATAATGCTATCCCTGCCGTAACCTCCAGGGCTCCGCCCTCAGCCTTCACGGTAAATCCCGATCCGGTGGCGATCGTCATCAGAATACAATTGGATATTCCGAAAACTATCGGCAGCAATATCGACAGGAAATATCCTTTAAAATTTCCCGTAAACTTCGGAAAGAGTATATCATCTTTAAAGCCCTCTTGAAAGATGTATCTTGTTGCTATACATCCGATTGCCGGACTGAAGCATGCGAGATAATAGAAAAGCATATTTAGTCCGGTCTTCTCCGAAAAGATATCGCCGTCCGGATATGCACCCCACCAGCAGCTCATCATGATACCGAAAGTGATGATAAGGAATACACCGATCTGCTTTAAAAGACTTTTCTTAGATGTCATCCCTCAGCACCCCCTTTCTGTAAACCTTGCAGGATATCCTGTATGAAATGTAATACGCCGGAACCACCAGATGTGTAATCACCGCAGCTTCGATAATATTTATATATGTCAGCTTATTCAGAAACCTCCGGACTTCTTCCGATAATCCTTCATATCCATCATCCCGGGAAAAGACTCTTATGACAGTCTTAATTACTCCGTCTTCTGCCATCAACCACTCTATATTTCCGAACAAAAGATATATAAGTACTATAACTGTCAGCCCCGTGGTGATGAGTATTCTTATCGTCCCGGCTTTATCTGTTCCAAATCGAAATGCGAGAGGCATCTCAAAAAGATTCAGGAAAAGATTGAAAAGAATGATCGCCAGCGTCAGTATTGACATATCAATTGCCGTTCCCGTTACCAGACTGTATACCAGATCATTTACCACACTCAGTGCATAGGCTGTAAAGTACAGAAGAAATACAGTCATATATTTTGCTGCTACTATTCCCCGGGATCCTTCAGAAAGAGATATCCCGTAAAATCCCCATGCTTTTCCTGAATCCGTCTTCATCAGATTACCGTAATTTATAACTGCCAGATATAAAACTATAGAAAAATCCGTTATTCCGGCCATAGCTTTGAAAACTGCCGGTGCTTTCACGATCAGCGAAAAAACCATAAGGCATCCGCCGAGCACTATGATACTGATAGCAGAGAATATCAATTTAGTTTTTATAAGATAAAGATCTTTATAAATCAGTCCTCTCATACGTGCTTCCCTTCTCTTTCTACAATTCTGACCGATATCATATAAAATATCGCCGTCATCACCAGAACAGATGCTATAGGTACGATATACAGCATTTCAATATGCTGTTTAAGTCCTTTAATTATCTCTACTGCCTTCTCAACCATAGCCTCCTTATCCGATATTACCAGAGTTATTATTGTCGGAGGCACAAGCAGTATCAGCATAACACCGGCCTTTATTATATCGGCCTTGAGACTCGACTTTCCCTTGTACATATACTCGAATATCATAAAGAATCCTGTCATTACCATAAATATCGATGAAGACAGAACCAGAAGAACCGTTCCCAGATGACTTCCCAAAACATCCAGAACAACTCCCATGGAAGGATTAACTCCCGATATCATGTTCAGCAAATTGAAGCCGATTATACCGAGGATTATGCTTATGGCATACAAGCAGATCAGCAGTAAATACCTCTCTCCCACTGCTGTCTTCGCTTTAACACCCGAAGCGGAAAGATAATTATGCCATCCTATGTTATAATCCTTACGTATAAATACAGGAACCTGTTCCTCGGATATTACAAACCAGAACCCACCAAGGATACCGAAATAGTTCGCACACTGCGTTATATCCGAAGACAGTTGGCTGCCATATGCGTATTTGGCGATATTTCCGTACTTGCAGGATAATACGCCAAGCAGTCCTATGAGAAATGTACCCAGATATATCCCCATCGTGATAAGGAAACTTTTTCTCATAAGATATATGTCCTTACAGAATAATTGTTTCATATCGTGTTTCCCCTTAGTTCCATTCCGCCTTATCTCGGTTTACATAAAACAGCATTATCTCTTCAAGTGTAGTCTTATCAATGACCGCGCCCGAGTACTTCTTTGCAGTCTTGCTGCGGTCGCTCACCATTATATCCACACCGAAGTCCGTTACCCTTGCACTGATGTAATCTTCTCTTTCGAATTCCTTAAAGTCCTTTTTAGAAACCTTCACAAGTCCGTGGTTATCAAGAATCTCATCCTTTATACCGGTAAGAAGGAGCTTGCCCTTATCGATAAATGTAACCCTGTCCGCTATTTTCTCCAGATCCGATGTAATATGTGATGACATGAGAATCGAATTATCCTCATCCTGCAGATACTCAAGGAAGATATCCAGGATCTCATTTCTTACAACCGGATCAAGGCCCGTTGTGGCTTCATCCATTATGAGAAGCTTTGCTTTGTGGGAAAGTCCCGCTGCTATCTGAAGCTTCATCTTCATACCCTTTGAGAACTGTCCGAACTTCTTCTTATACGGCAGCTGGAATCTTTCGAGATAGCTCATAAAGGTCTCCTCATCCCACTGCTTCCATATTCCTCTCATTATCCTGTTCAGCTGCTTAGCCGAAAGATCATCATTAAAAGGAAGCACATCAAATATGGCCGCAATCTCTTCCTTTACTTCATATTCATGCTCCGGCATCTCCTTACCGAGAAGACGTATCTCACCGCTGTCCCACTTCAGGATATTGAGAAGCGAATTTATCGTAGTCGTCTTCCCTGCTCCGTTCTGTCCGATAAATCCCATAATGCTTCCCTTCGGAACATTGAAACTTATATTATCCAGCGTAAAGCCGTCATACTTCTTCGTAAGATTCTTAATTTCGATTGCATTTTCGTAGTCCATACTAAACCTCCTGCGGTTTATATATTGTATATATTAGATATACACAATATACTACGCGTATATATACATGTCAAGCATAAAAATGAAACAGGGGGACGGAGGTCAAGTATTCAAAATGAATACTTGACCTCCGTCCCCGGTTC
>CACZHN010000178.1 GCA_902780985.1 uncultured Lachnospiraceae bacterium
ATACCGGCAAGCTTAGCTACTTCGATACCGTAGGATCTGTCGGCACCGCCCTTAATGATCTTGCGAAGGAAGACAAGCTTCTCTCCTTCCTGTCTGATAGCTATGCAGTAGTTATTAACGCTAGAAAGTTTTCCTTCAAGCTCTGTAAGTTCGTGATAATGAGTAGCAAAAAGAGTCTTGGCTCCGATGCTGTCCTTATCTGCTATATATTCAACCACCGACCATGCTATGGAGAGTCCGTCAAATGTAGAAGTACCGCGTCCAATCTCATCCATGATGATAAGTGAGTTCGGGGTTGCATTTCTGAGAATGTTGGCTACCTCACTCATTTCAACCATGAATGTGGACTGCCCCTGAGCCAGATCATCGCTGGCACCGACTCTTGTGAAGATTCGGTCACTGAGGGATATGTCCGCGTCATCGGCAGGAACAAAACTTCCTAACTGTGCCATAAGGCATATGAGGGCTGTCTGTCTCATGTAAGTAGACTTACCCGCCATGTTAGGTCCTGTGATGATCATTATACGGTTAGCCTGGCCGTCCAGAAATGTATCATTCGGTATAAACGAATCGTCGGCTGTCATCTGCTCAACAACCGGATGACGTCCGCCGTGGATATTTATAACTCCTGTTTCGTTGATATGAGGACGTACGTAATTATTCCTCATGGCAACATATGACAGCGAACAGAGAACGTCGGCTTCGGCTACCGCATGGGCAGTCTGCTGAACTCTGACTGTCTGGGATGCAAGATACTCTCTCAGTTTGCAGAACTCTTCATACTCCATGTTGAAGAGTTTATCCTCGGCACCCATGATGACATCCGAAAGTCTTGCCAGTTCATCGGTTGTAAATCTTTCCGAATTGGTAAGAGTCTGCTTTCTGATGAAGTAATCCGGAACCATGGATTTAAATGAATTGGTAACGTCGAAGAAGTAGCCGAATACACGGTTATACTTGATCTTCAGGTTCTTTATGCCTGTTGCGTTACGTTCCTTCTCTTCTATTTCCGCAAGAAGAGACTTGGAGTTGGTCTTCTGCTCTTTAAAGTCATCCAGTTCCTTGCTGTAACCTGTCTTGAAGATGCCGCCTTCCTTAACTGTAAGAGGAGCATCATCGTCTATAGCTCTGAGAAGAAGGTCGTATATATCTTCGAGAGCGTCGAATGAACTGTGCATTCCCTTAAATATATCTCCGGAAAGCTCGCTCAGTATATTCTTGATATAAGGCAGATAATAGAGAGAATTTCTGAAACTTATAAGGTCTCTCGGATTGGCTGTCTTCATGGCAATCCTGGACATGAGTCTCTCAAGGTCGTAGATGGAATTCAGGTATTCACGCATTTCATCTCTGCAGATCACATTTACGTTCAGAGAATCAATTGCGTCGTAACGCTTCTCTATCTCGGCTTTGCTGAGAAGAGGCATATCCATATAAGACTTAAGAAGACGGGCACCCATGGCGGTCTTGGTCTTATCCAGTACCCATATCAGGGAACCGCGGCGGGCCTTATCTCTCATGGTCTCCGTAAGCTCCAGATTACGCTTCGTGGAAGAATCGATGATCATATATTCGCTGATGAAGTACAGCTCTATATGATTTATCTGATCCAGCAGGTCCATCTGTGTATCAAGAAGGTACTGAAGAAGGGAACCCGAAGCCATAACGGCTGCAGGATAATCCTTAAGTCCCAGACCTTCAAGATGAGAAACCTTCATCTGCTTTAAAATCTTCTCCGTACAGGTATCGCTGTGATAATAGGAATCAACGGCAGGGCTTTCGGTTATACCCTGACGGTTCTTCAGATCGGTCAGCGCTTCCGTAAAACGGGAAGACGGAGCTTCCGTAAGCTTTATGATAATCTCACTCGGCTCGAATCTTATTATCTCATCAATTATCTTGGACTCTTCCTTAACTTCGGTAGTCAGGAAGCTTCCCGTAGAAATATCCGCAACAGCGATTCCGTAGGAAGAATCAGCGCCGTATACGGACATGATATAGTTATTCTTTTCGTCACTCAGGGTATCTCCGGTCATGCTTGTTCCCGGAGTTACTATCCTGATTACTTTACGTTCCACAAGCCCCTTAGCTTCCTTAGGATCCTGAACCTGCTCGCATATAGCGACTCGGTGACCCAGCTTTATAAGACGGCTTATATATGTATCTGCGGCGTGGTACGGAATTCCGCACATCGGAGCACGCTCCTCAAGTCCGCAGTCTTTTCCTGTCAGAGTAAGTTCAAGTTCCCTTGATACCAGCTCCGCATCATCAAAAAACATTTCATAGAAATCACCGAGTCTGTAGAACAGGATGCAGCCTTCGTACTCGTCTTTCATTTTCAGGTAATGCTGCATCATCGGTGATAACTTGCTTCTGTCTATCATATCAACTCACCTATGTAGTAGAATCCTTTAGCCTCAACAAGCTTAACCTTCTGAATGGTTCCGATAAGAGATTCGTCTCCCGGGAAATGTACCAGAATGTTGTTGCCCATTCTTCCCGTAACAAAACCATCTGAGTGATCGTTAAGCTCTTCAACAAGAACCTCACACTCCTGACCGAGGAATCGAGCTGAACTCTTGGCGGTTACTTCGTGAACCAGATCAAGAACACGCTGGAATCTCTCATTTACCACATCTTCCGGAAGCTGTTCCATGGATGCGGCCGGAGTACCGGTTCTTTTAGAATATATAAATGTAAATACCTGGTCGTACTGTGAATATTTGATAACGTCCATGGTATCCTGTATATCTTCCTCGGTCTCGCCCGGGAAGCCGATCATGATATCCGTAGAAAGAGATATATCAGGAATAGCTGCCCTGATTTTGTCTACAAGACCGAGATAATGTTCCTTAGTATAGTGACGGTTCATCTTCTTGAGAAGTTCTGAGGAACCGGCCTGAACAGGCAGATGAAGCTGATGACAGATCTTCGGATTGTCACGCATTACCTCGATCAGTCTGTCTGAAAGATCCTTTGGATGGCTGGTCATAAAACGGACTCTCTTGATACCGTCTATCTTACAAACATCTTCGAGAAGTTCAGGGAATCCGTAATCCGGATTGTTTCTGATAATCTCGCTGTCACCCATGAAGTTTACACCAAATGAATTAACGTTCTGTCCCAGAAGCATTATTTCTATAACGCCGTCATTAGCCAGATCTTTAACTTCATCAAGAATCTCTTCCGGTGTACGGCTTCTCTCTCGTCCTCTTACATAAGGGACTATACAGTATGTACAGAAGTTGTTGCATCCGTACATGATATTTACGCCGCCCTTAAAGTTATATTTCCTTTTCTTAGGAAGGCGTTCAACGGTTTTCTCAGGCGCAGCAAGGATTTCAATTATCTGCTTTTCTTCTCCTGTATATCTTCTGTATAAAAGCTCAGCAAGTTTATGGAAGTTGAAGGTACCGAACATAAGATCTATGAATCTATAGCTCTTACGCAAATGCTCTACTATATCTTCCTGCTGCATCATGCATCCGCAGATTGCAATACAGTCTATCTCGCCGGATTCTTTACGCTTCTTAAGGGAACCCAAGTGTCCGTAAAGACGTGTATTTGCATTTTCTCTTACTGTACATGTATTAAAGATAACGAGATCAGCTGACTCATCAGCAGCTTCCTTCATTCCCACCTTTTCCAGTATACCTATAAGCTTTTCAGAATCACTTGCGTTCATCTGACAGCCGAAGGTCTGCACAAAGAATGTATAAGGACGGCCAAGAGCCTCAGACTTTTCAGCTATGATAACTTTAAGCTGTTCCATGAAGTAGTCCTGACGCTCAGCCTCTGTAAGGCCATCCAGTACACTCTCAAAATCTGTATTTATGTTTCTGATCTTAATATCATTCTGACTCATTTATATTTTCCAATTCCTTCATCCATATATATGCAGCTGCATCAGAAGGCATTCTCCAGTCACCTCTAGGTGACAGAGATACTGTTCCGACCTTTACGCCATCCGGCATACAGCTTCTCTTGAACTGCTGTGAGAAGAATCTCTTATAGAACATCTTCATCCACTTAAGAATCTCTTCAGCAGTATAATGATTGTCGGTCGCCTTGGTACTGATGCGTACATAGCTGTTGAAGGTATTGTCAACGGCATTCTTCTTGGGGTCATTTTGATCAGCCTCAGTCTTCTTCACAGCCGTCAGCTCCTTGGTGGTAAACTGCGTCTGTTTCTGTCCTATGGTATAGCAGCGGTCTGCCAGGTGGACACCAGCCTTATAGAATCCCTCAACCGCTGTCGGCGCCTCCAGCTCCACCACCCGCCACGGACGCTTCACTGCGAAGTCCTCGGCAGGATAGTCGCTGACATGACCTATCGCCGCACGGATGCTGTGGTCGCGGCTGATGGTGCGACCCAGATAGTTGTACTCATAGAACATGTCCTCGTCGGTCAGCACATAGGGCCTGCCCTCCTCGTCGGTGTCGGCGGTGATGATACCGTCCATGCCCACCGTAGCGTTCTGCATGGTGGAGAGATACACATGATGACCGAACTTGTTGCCGTCGATCTTCTGTGCGAGATAGCTTTCCAGTTCCTCGTGGCTCTCGAAGTGCCACACGTTGTTCATCTGTTTCATAATCGTAATGTTTTAGAGTTTCACTTTTGTTCATTCAGTAGTATCGCCCTGCGACTGTCTTTGGCAGTCAGCTTGCGTATAGGGTATTCGGCACGCAGTGAAGCCACCACGATGTTGCCGAAGAGATCGTAACACACACGGCTCAGGTGCTCGCCCTCTATCGTGACCACCCTGCCGTCATCAATAGCCTGTTTGATTTCCTTCTTTGTCATAATATAATCTGTTTAATCCGTGTAATCTGTGGTTTAAAAAAGGGCGGCGTGCCTCACGACAGACCGCCATTCCACTCAAAAAATCATCAAATGTCCGTCCAGAGCACCTGGATCGGACTTACAATTATGAAAACGTCGTTTGAGCCATAGCCAGAACTCAAATCGTTCCGGTTATTGTATGGCGTAGACGTTTCGACCGATAGGTCAAAACACAATAGTTCCCACGGTTGCGTCAAGGCGTAGGTCATAGCCGCCGTGGGATGTTGCTTTAATTCTTAATCCACCAGAAACTCACATATAGCACGTTGCCATCACGCTTGAACTCTACCTCGGCGGAGTCAGGCTCGACACAGTTCTCCTTCAGACCCGTCTCCCACTCACGGAA
>CACZHN010000179.1 GCA_902780985.1 uncultured Lachnospiraceae bacterium
ATCCTGCGGTTCCTCCGGTACTACCTCTCTGAAGTCATCGTCAGGCTCTTCAGGTGACTCATCTATCTGTTTTTCTTCTGAATCACGTTTTATCCACTTAATTCGTGATTCGTCCTGAATAACATCTTGCGGCTCAGCTTCTTCTGTAGGAGCCGGCGTTTTCTCAACCTTCGCTGCATTATTCACCGCCGTCTCAATGGCATCATATTTCTTCATGAGATCATCTATCTCAGCATTTGAATTATTCATCAACAACTCTAGATTTCTCAAATAATCGTCCAATTTATATCCCCCTGATTATGTCATGTTATTACGTTTAAACCCTATTGCTATTATAACAAAGAATCTTTTTAATTTCATTCATTTAAATACATTAAGAGCCAAAAAAGTCGAGAAAACATAATCACTTTCATGTATTATTATAATATCTTATATGAATCGTCCGGGAGGAAATAAGGAATGAAAAAAAGAAAGCTTGGCAAAACAGGAATTGAAGTTAGTGAAATAGGTTTTGGCGGAGAATGGCTGGAGCGGCATGAAACAGAAGAATCCGTCGAACTGCTCAGATATGCCCATGAAAACGGCATTAATATAGTTGACTGCTGGATGGCTGATCCCAAATCCAGAGACATCATCGGAAAAGCTATGGAAGGTTGTCGTGATTCCTGGTATGTACAGGGACATATAGGATCCACATATCAGAACGGCCAGTATGTACGTACAAGAGACATGAAGTATGTTAAGCCGGCCTTTGAAGATCTGCTTACAAGGCTGAAAACCGATTATATCGATCTCGGAATGATACATTACATAGATTCGCAGGAAGACTGGAATAAAGCCATGAACGGTGATTTTATAAAGTATGTTCATAAGCTTCATGACGAAGGAATCATCCGTCATATCGGCATAAGTACTCATAATCCCAAGATTGGAAAACTGGCGGTTGAAACAGGCTTTATAGAAATGATACTCTTCAGCATTAATCCCGCATTTGACATGAGACCTGCAACAGAAGACCTCTACTCCATGTTTGGCGGTTATGACAAGGATCAGCTTTCGGGAATAGATGCGGAAAGGGCTGCATTTTATCAGCTGTGCGAAGAAAAGGAAGTCGGCATAACCGTAATGAAAGGCTTCTTCGGAGGAGCCCTTCTGAATAAAGAACGTTCACCGTTCGGAGTTGCCTTCTCTCCTGTTCAGCTTATTCATTATGCTCTCACCCGTCCCGGTGTATCTTCCATAATGTGCGGTTATGACACCAAAGAACAGATAGACGAAGCCGTATCATACGAAACTGCTACGGATGATGAGAAGGACTACGCTTCCGTAATCGCATCTGCACCGTTCCACTCATATTCGGGAATATGTACATATTGCGGACACTGCAAGCCGTGCCCGAAAGATATAGATATCGCAATGGTCAACAAGTTCTATGATCTTGCTACCGCTCAGTCTGTTATTCCAGAAAGTATAGCCGATCATTATAAAGCATTGGAACATCATGCATCGGAATGCATCAACTGTAAGGGCTGCGAGAAACGCTGTCCGTTCGGAGTATGCATTTCAGACAGGATGAAAAAAACAGCCGAACTCTTCGGAGTATAAAACAAAAAGCACCCACGAGGGTGCTTTTTTTATGAGTACATTTCGGTGATGACCGGTGTACTGACCTTTGCAACATGTCCGACTGCTGCCATGGCTTCTTCCGGCGTAAACGGCTTACCAACGGTAAAGTGCTTTGATTCATTCAGCGTACGGAACTCCGAAGGAGCATATCCTGTTGACTGACGAAAAGCACGGGCAAATGCCGAACTGCTTGAAAATCCTGCCGCAAAAGCAATCTCCGTAACCGACAGACTGTGATTGGCCAGGAGTTCCTGAGCAAAAGATATCCTCTTCTGGATCAGGTACTGGTAGAACGTCATATCGGTAAACTGCTTAAATACTCGTTCAAAGTAGAATTTACTGAGTCCCACATAATCCGCAACCTGATTTAAAGTTATCTGCTCGGTAAAATGCTCCGATATATAACCGCATGCATTTAACAGAGGAAGCTTATCTTCTATCACCTTTTCCGTAAGCTCATCCTTTCCGATTTCCTCTACATTTCCCGCAGGGGCATTCATTCCGACAAGCGCAGTGAATTCCAGGATTTTGGCACAGATCATAGTCTCACCGTATATAGGAATATCCTCGGTTGCATGGATATTTGTCTCTTCGGATTTTTCTGAGGAAACACCCGAGGTTGAAAAATAAAGATCCCTGATCGTATACACCAGTTTCCACAGATTGTCATAGACATCTGCAGGAAAATTGTCCTTACTTATCTTTACCGCAGGGTTCAGAAGAAGGAATACAGTATCCAGTTCATAGATATGGAGCGGTCCCAAAAGATCTGCCTGAATATAAATACGGCTTCCCGGCGATTCCGGAAATATCTCATGAACGGCCGAAGGACATATCATCAGAATATCACCGGTTTCCAGATGAAAATCGATTCCGCCGCAGCATACGCGATAAGTTCCTTCCGTAATGGCTATGACTTCAACATCCGTATGCCAATGAGGCGGATAATATAATGATTCGTTATTTATATACACCCGCACATGCCGGTTTCCACGACGGCGGATGATTTCCTGTGGATTATTATTTTCTTTCAATAGCTTTTCCCCATAATTTTAAGTGTAACATTTCAACAATTTTATTATCGTACAACCTTTGGTTTTTAACAAACGTTAACGGGCATGTTAGCAAGAATTGTAAAACAATTAAGCAATTATTGGATAGTTAACAAACAAATTCCCATTATAAAATGTACAAGAAAAGTAACGAAAACCTTATAAAAACCAACATATTACACAAAATAGCGACCGGTCGAGGGCCGGTCAGACACACACAAGGAGGTAACGCAATGAAGTTTAAGAAGTTTAAGGCACTTGCACTGAGTCTTGCTATGACGATGTCTTTAGCAGCTTGCGGAGGCGGCGGCACCGGCAGCACCGGATCAACAAGTTCCGGAAGCAATGACAACACAACCACCGCAGCAACAGAGGACAGCGGATCGGGTTCCGGAGAATCAACAGGCGCAAAGCAAACAGACGGAAAAAATGTTCCAGAGCTGACAAAGGATGATATGACCATCGTTCTTTGGGACATAGCAACAGAAGAACCAAACAAGAGCACACAGGAAGCTGCAGTTCAGCGTTTCATGAATGACTATCCGAATATTCATGTGGAACAGATACATCAGCAGAACGACAACTACAAACAGCAGCTTGTTGTGGCTATGAGTTCAGGTAAGTGCCCGGATATGTACATTTCCTGGGGCGGCGGTCCTATGGCTGAGTATTACAAATCAGGATTTGCAGATGACATCACAGACCTTTTCAATACATACGATCATCCTGATTTCATCGACGCAGCCGTAGCTCAGGGAACATATGACGGAAAGATCATCGGTATACCTTTCGGAAGCCTTTCAGGATGCGATGTCTTCTATAACAAGACCATCTTCAAAGAAAACGGACTTGAAGTACCAACTACACTTGAAGAACTTGAAGATGTATGCGAAAAACTGAAAGCAGCTGATATCACTCCTTTCGCACTTGCCAATGCGCCGAAATGGACCGGATCTATGTACTATATGTACCTTGTAGCACGCCACTCAGGAAATGCAGAATTCGATGCTGCATATACACAGGAAGGATCTTTCGGATCGGAAGCCTTCATCTTTGCCAGCGATAAGATTCAGGATTGGGTAAAGAAAGGTTATTTCCCTGACGGTGTAAACTCACTTTCACCGGACGACGGACAGGATAAGCAGCTTATGTATGACGGCTCATGTGCAATGATGCTTCACGGTTCATGGATGGCCGGAAGCATGGCAGCCGATAATCAGGAATGGTACGACGAAAATATCGGTGTATTCCGCTGGCCTGAAGATACGGAAGCTAAGGCAAAGGGCGTTCCTCAGGATGTTGAGATCGGTACTGCAATCGGAAATGCATTTAACTTCAACAGCCAGGGCGATCAGGAAAAGCTTAAAGCTATGTACGTACTCGCAACTCAGTACTTTAATGATGACATTTACAACAAAGAACAGATGGAGCATCTCAATACTCCTTCTATCAAGGGATATGAGGCACAGGTTGAAGACCCTAACATGAAGATTATCACAGAAGTATTCTTCAACGCATCCAACGTTCAGCTCTGGTATGACCAGTATCTGCCTGCATCTGTTACAGAGGTTCATAAGGACAGCATGTCTGCACTCTTCGGTCTCGAAAAGAACGGAGCTGAGATCGGTGAAGCTCAGGATAAGGCAATGAAAGAAGCATTGGCTGATCAATAAGAAGACTTAGCCCCACTTAGTAAAAAGCACAGGAGGAAGTATGGCAACAAAAAAATCAAGTACAATAAGTTTAGAGCAGACTAGGAAGAAGCGTGTCCGTATAGTGGCGACCGTTTTCCTGATACCCACCTTCCTCCTGATTGCTGTTTATTTCATTTACCCGGTTATCGATACATTTATCATCAGTACTTATAAATGGAACGGTATCTCATCAGATAAAACTTTCATCGGCCTTCAGAACTGGAACACACTTATACATGATAAAAATTTCTGGTCTGCATTTGGTCGAAATGTTATCATAATGGTGTTCTCAATAGTACTGCAGATTCCAATCGGACTTTTTCTTGCAACCTTCCTTGAAGCAGGCGGCAAGAAGTACGGAATTTTCAAGGTTTTATGGTTTCTGCCGTATCTTATGAGTTCGGTAGCCATCGCATTTCTGTTTACCTATGCACTGGCTACTAACGGAGGTATATTCTCCTCTCTGGCGAGCCTTCTTACAGGCAAGAGAGTTACCGTGGATCTTCTGGGAAGATCACCTCACGCTCTTTTCACCGTTATCGGTGTCATGGCATGGCAGTTTACACCTTTCTATATGGTTTACTTCATAGCAGGTTACAGCAACATCGATTCAACCATATATGAGGCGGCGATCATCGACGGTGCAACACGCTGGCAGTATACGAAATATATTGCTATCCCATTGCTCGGTCCTATCTTTAAAACCGCTTGTACTATGTCACTCATCGGCTCGCTGAAATACTTTGATCTTATATGGAATATGACGCAGGGTGGTCCGGTTAATTCCACCGAGCTTATGGCTACCTATATG
>CACZHN010000180.1 GCA_902780985.1 uncultured Lachnospiraceae bacterium
AACCATCTTTGGAACTTCGTCTGTGAATGTCCAGAGATTGATTGTTCCCTTCTCGCCTGTTCCTGATGACTCTGTAGCTGCCTCTGTAGCTGCCTCTGTAGCTGCTTCTGTAGCTGCCTCTGTAGCTGCTTCTGTTGCAGCTGATGTAGCTGCCTCTGTTGTTGCCGGCTCGCTGCCGCAACCTGCAAATGCGGATACCATCATACATGCACTAAGTGATACCGCAGCTGCTCTTCTAAACTTCTTCATTTAGAAATCCTCCTTCATAAAGATAATTCAATCTTCTTCTAACCAAGCATGCTTTATTTGGTCTTGTTCTATTATATGAAAATTGCACAAGCAATACTTACCAGAAATTGCTCAATACTTACCAGAAATTGCTGTATCTTTAACAAAAATTGCTATTATAGGCAAAAAGGCGTGCTTTTTACATCTTTTTATGTATACTTTAACTAAAATATTTGAAAGGGGCCCCCCAAATGAGAGTTAATTTTGACAAAACAAAAGACGGTATTGATGTGCACAATTTTACCATAAAAAATAACCAAGGCATGTCCGTATCTATCATCGAGTATGGTGCAACTGTTACAGCTATCACTGTTCCGGACAAGGACGGTAAGCCTGTAGACGTTGTTCTCGGCTATGACACACTGGCTGAATACGAGGAAAACGGCTTTTATTTCGGATGTATCGTAGGAAGAAATGCAAACAGAATCGCAAAAGCTACCTATACTATAGACGGTGTATCATACGATCTTTTAGTAAATGACAATGACAACAACCTTCACAGCGGACCTAAAGGTTTCGACAAGGTTGTATGGACAGGTGAAGAAGTAGACGATGCTACTGTTAAATTCACTTACTCCAGTCCTGATATGGAAGACGGCTTCCCGGGAAATATGGAAGCAGTTGTTACATATCATATTACAGAGGAAAATGCACTCCGCATGACATTTGAAGCTACAACCGATAAGGCTACGATAGCTAACTTCGCAAGTCACACCTATTATAATCTTGACGGTCATGACAAGGGCAGCATCGAAAAGCACAATGTACAGCTTTTCGCTTCCAATATAACACCTACTGTTGACGAGCAGGCTATCCCTACAGGAGAGTTAATGGATGTAACAGGAACTCCGTTCGATTTCAGAACAGCTAAGACTATCGGACAGGATATCGATGCAGATGATCAGCAGATCGCATTTGCAGGCGGATACGATCACAACTTCGTAATGGACGGAGAGCCAACAGAGCTCAGACCATTCGGAATCTTCAAGTCAGATAAGAGCGGTATTATAATGAAGGTTTCTTCAAACCAGCAGGGTATGCAGTTCTATACAGGAAACTTTATAACAAAGCATGCCGGCAAGGGCGGAACAGAGTATGATTTCAGATACGGTTTCGCAATTGAGCCACAGTTTACTCCGAATGCGATCAACGACTCGCATTTTGCATCTCCTGTTTTAAGACCGGGCGAGAAATATCTGTCAGAGACTGTACTTGAGTTCTCCGCAGAGTAAAGGAGCCGGGTATAATGGGAAATCGTAATCTTGCCGACTTGCTGATATTTCGCATTCTCGGCGGACTTTGTAACCTTATCATGGTAAATCTCCTGTTTCTTGTTACGTCTATTCCTATTGTAACAATAGGCGCGTCGCTTACGGGACTTTGCCGTGTAACACTTAAAATGGCCCGTCACCAGGAGCCTTCCATAGTAAAGGACTATTTTGAAGCATTTAAAAAGCACTTCAAGGAATCAACCCTTACATGGCTGCTGGTTCTCTTTGCAGGCGGATTCTTTATCGCAGATCTTTATGTAATCTTTACCAAGATAGATGCGCAGTATAAACTGTTTCAGATTCCGGTATGGATATTCCTCTTTATAGTTGCATCGATATTCATCTATGCATTTCCGATGATATCCGCTTATCCGGATAAGGTAAAGAACACATGGAAGAACGCTATACTGATAAGCGTCAGCCATTTTCCGATCACTATCTTCGCAGTGGTCATTCCGATCCTTATCGGTAAAGTCGCTGTTCAGAGCGGTGAGTGGCTTGTAGGTGTATTCAGTATCCTGCTCTTCTTCGGATGTGCGCTTCTGGCATACATCAACTGTTTCTTCATAAACAATATCTTCCATAAGATAACGGGAGATGCCGAGACAGAGACGGTTGAGGATGATGAAAATATGCCGGGACTGAATCTCGATGAGATCTCTTCCGAGGAATCGGACGAAAAAAAAGATCCGGACTCTAAAGAAGAATCCGAATCGTAAATACGTTATCATTTAATGCGGCGGTTATCGAACCGCCGTATTTTTGTACGATCTTCCGGGCTATGTAAAGCCCCAGGCCGCTCCCCTCGGCTTCTCCCGAAGCCGTGCGGTGGAACGGTTTGAATATATCATCTATATCTTCGCTCCTGATTATATCCGTATCGTTGCTTATGGTAAGTTCGGTACCGGCCGCGTCACTCCGCTGCATACTTACCTTCAGTCTGCTCTTCGTATATTTTCTGGCATTTGAATAAAGATTCTCCAGAAGCCTTATCATATCCACTTCCACAGCCCTGATATCACAGCTGTCGTCGGTTATATCCGCCGAGAACTCCAGCCCCCGCTTCTCTATCCAGTCATACTGACCCAGGGTTATATCCTCGAAGAGACGTTTAAGGGACACCGCCTTTACCTCTTCCTTCTGCGGGCTGTCCACAAGAGACAGAGTAAAGAACTCATCCGATAATTCCCGGAGGTACTGCATTTTTCTTAGAGCGGTATCTACATATTCCGCATTCTGTCCGGTGATGCCGCCGCTCTGCTGTGCCATCTGAAGATATCCTGTGGCCGATGTGAGGGGTGTCCTAAAATCATGGGAAATGCCGGCAACCATCATATTGACGGACTGCCGGTCTTCTTCTGCTTTTTCAATTAATTTTTTTTCATCCTCTACGTACTGCTGAAGCTCGTTGGCCAGATCCGTGTACCCCTTTCCGAAGTTATCCACGGTTATCAGCCTGTTCTGGTTCTCGGTACGGATCTCATGCAGCTGATCCTTAAAGGACCTGATCTGCTTTTCATTGATCATGACCTTCGCCGCCAGAACTCCTATCACTATAACGGCCGCAATGATGAAAGCAATTAACATCATTTCCATATAAATCTCTCTGTTAATCGAATTTTTTGTTTTTATGTTTTCTGTAGATGATCACATACCATAAGATGAATTCGGCGATGAAACCGAATATGGTATGCATTACCTGCATAGTTGTGATATCGGAATGAAGGACCATCTGAATCTTATTTATAATAGACATATGTGCCAGGTGCAGTGCCAGCTTTTCATAGCCCAGGGTGCCCGCAAAGAACATAAGGCACGGAAGGCACATGGTGTCGAAGAGCATAAATCTTACATAACACATTACCGCACCGATTCCCGGTCTTCTCTCTATCATCATGATCATAACACTGGCGGAACATACCTGTGCCAGAAGTATCAGGGCAAGCGCCAATCTTCCCGCCGCATGATCGAAACCTCCGACTCCGTTGACTACGGCAATATAAATATAGAATGTCATAAGTCCGATTATACTTGCGATAAAAAATATCAGTCCGTCGGTAAAGATCTTGCTGAGAATGATACGGCTCGGCCTGCTGCCTGTCATAACCTCGTAGTTTCCCAGCTTTCCCTTGTTGTACAGCTGACCTGATACTGCCGCTATCGCCGGAGGTATTATCATCATACCCAGCATGACGGTAAAGTCTACCGAAACCGGTCCCGTAACCACTTTGTCTATATCCATTCCCAACAGTCCGCCCAACGTCATTCCCATATTTTCAATGTTTGTTAAGAACGGTACTACAGCGAAAAGAATCGTCATAAATATGACATAACCGAAGAAGTTTCCCGTATGTATGAATCTGTAAAACTCGGCTTTCATAAGTCTATTCATTTTCGCCACCTACCTTTCCGATATAGTACTCCTCGAGGCTTTCGCCCTCCGGATTCAATCTGGTTATGACAAGGCCGTTATCCGTCACGGTCTTGGAGATAAGCTCTATCTCGCCCAGTCTCTCGTATATCATTATTTCGTTTTCGTAGGTGACTTTATATTCACGGATACCCAGCTTCTCTTCCAGGACAGCCGTGGTCCTGCTTATATCGTTGGTTCTGAGTACATAGTAAGAACGGGTCTTTGCTTCCAGCTCTTCGGCGGAAAGCTCTTCCACGAGACATCCTTCTCTTACAATAGCGTAGTCCGTGCAAAGTGTGGACAGCTCTTTCAGGATATGACTGGAGATAAGGATAGTCATATTCTCTTTACGGACAAGATCCGCCAGCATATTTCTTATATCCAGGATTCCCTCCGGATCCAGTCCGTTTATAGGTTCATCCAGAACCATTATCTCCGGTTTTGAGATAAGGGACATGGCCAGTCCCAGTCTCTGTCTCATTCCCAGAGAAAACTTGCCGGCAGGCTTTCGTCCGGTATCGGCAAGTCCCACGAATTCCAGCAGTTCATCGATCCTGCTCTCATCCGCAACACCGCGAAGATACATGAGGTACTTCATGTTATCTCTCGCCGTCATGTTGTGCTCCATATAAGGCTCTTCGATGATAAAGCTCATGCGGTTTCGCTTGTTCTCCACATCCTCCGAACCGAAGAAGCGCATTTCCCCCGAATCAGGTGCCGTAAGTCCCGCCATCATCTTCATGATGGTAGTCTTGCCCGCACCGTTTGGACCTATGAGTCCGTAGATATGGCCCTTCTCCATCTTCAGGGAGAAGTTATCGACGGCTTTCTTTTTCTTAAAGGACTTGGTGAGTCCTTCAAGTTCCATTACATATTCCATCTTTTAATCCTTCCTTTTCCAAATCTCTTTCGATGATCATACTTTAAGATAAAAAGGTTTAGAAAAGGTTAAGACCTCTCTTAATCAATGTAAACTTATAAAATGTATTCCCTGCCGTTACTTTGCCAGACGATAGCCCATGCCCCAGACAGTTTCGATATATTCCTCGCTGCTCTTCTCGGAAAGCTTCTTACGGAGATTGCTCATATGAACCTTGACCGCATTGTCATCGTAAACTTCGCTGTCGTCGTCCCAGATGGCATCGAAGATATTGGACTTTGAAAAGATCTTATCCGGATAAGAAAGCAGCAGTTCCAGTATGGCAAATTCTCTGGAAGTAAGATCCACTTCCTCTCCGCCTATCATAACTCTGCCGTCTCCCTTGGAAAGAGCCATATTCTTGAATATCAGCTTATCCGTATCGAAAGACCTGCTGCCGGAACGTCTGAGAAGAGCTTCTATACGCACCAGCACTTCTCCCAGATCGAAAGGCTTCGTGATATAGTCGTCCGCTCCCATTCTGATAACATCTATCTTGGTCTGTACCATATCCTTTGCGGAAATGATCATGACCGGAATATCCGACTTCTCCCTCAGCTTCT
>CACZHN010000181.1 GCA_902780985.1 uncultured Lachnospiraceae bacterium
TCAGATCGGCAGATCCATCAGATATAATATGAAGTACTGCCGCGACGACAGATACTGCAGTCTGAAGTCGCTTATAAAGACGGGAGATATGTACGGCGCGCAGTTCTGCTATCATTATCTTCCTAAGAAACTGGATTATTTTGATGTGGAAACATTTCAGAAAAATCCGATGGAGTTCTATGTGGTCACTACCGAGGTAAAAACAGGTAAGGCCGTATATCATAAGATAAAGAACGGTAATTTCTTCGACATGGAGTGGATCAGAGCGTCGGCTTCACTGCCGCTGGTGGCCAACTCCGTAAAGATAGGAAAGCATGATATGATGGACGGAGGGATCGCGGATTCCATTCCGTTAAAGTTTTTCGAGAGTATCGGGTACAATAAAAATGTAGTCATCCTTACTCAGCCTGAGGGCTTTGTTAAGGAAAGCAATTTCGGTCATAAGCTTACAACGGCTATCGTAAAGCTTAAGAGACCGGCACTGGCGAAGACATTAAAAAAACGTCCCGAGACTTATAACGAGACGATCAAGTATATAAAGGAACGAGAGGCGGCGAACTCCGTATTCGTCGTTCGACCGCCTGAAAGTCTGAATATAAGCAGAACGGAGAGAGACCCTAAAGAACTTCACCGTGTTTACATGATGGGAAGAAAAGAGGGTAAGAGAATCCTCGCCGATCTGAAGAGATATCTGTCAGAGTAATAGGACTCGGGTTTATTGATATCTCTGTTAGTAAACTACTTTACCGAAAACTTTGAATTCACTTGTTTCCCTTATAGGGATAGGCTTGTAAGCTGAGTTGATGGATACCAGTGACAGCTTCTTTCCGGCCTTATGCAGTATCTTGCAGTAGGCCGAGCCGTCCAGGTAGAAGATACCGATATCTCCGTCGCTCAGCTCGGAAGTCCTGTGGACATAAACAACCTGTCCGTTCACGTAGCGGGGTTCCATACTGTCACCGTGTATTCTTATTCCGAAGTCTGCGGAATCCGGAACCTCATCCCCGATCACAACAGTCTGATAATCTTCACCGTCAAGGAACTCACCTGTTCCGGCAGAAGCCGGAAGGTTGAAGAGTCTTATAGTGCGCTGTTTTCTTGCGTAATCACCGCTTTTAATAAGAAGTCTTATATAATCCATAGCCAGCTGCTGACCTTCGCGGCTAAGTTCGCCGAAAGGATCATCCGCAGGGGCTATCCTGAAATATTCCCTGAAATCTTTTCTTATATTAGTAATGCCGTAAATGTCGCAGAGTGTAAGGAACTGCTCCGAGTTCGGCTGACTGGTACCTGTTTCCCATGCACTTACCGCACCGGCCTTTATGCCGTAACCTCTGGAAGTAAGCTTAGATGCTACTTCGGCCTGAGACAGTCCTGCGGCTTTTCTGAGCTGCTTAAGTCTATCCCCTAATATTGTACTGCTTGTCTTATCCATAAATCCCAAAACCTCCGTATGGCCGTAAAGGCCCAAAAGACGACTGCATTTCATATTGATAATATAACAGATATACCGGAATAATTCAACAAAAATCTAAAAATATTAGATATTTACTATTGAAATCTAAAAATAACGGAGTTATAATCATGTCACATATAAGCTGAGGAAGGAGGCAGGACCATGGACGAAGTATGCGTACCATGCGGAAAAGCCAAGGTATACGTGGAAGTGGACGCCGTATTCACCCGTAACGGCGATATAATCCCCAAGAGTCTCAGGTGGCGTGACGGAAGTCTTTATGAGATCCAGAGAGTGACAGACATAAGATATGCCGCATGTCTTGCCGCCGGGGGACGGGGACTCAGATATACATGCATCATAGACGGACACAGCAGTCATGTATATTATGAGGGAAATAACAGGTGGTTTGTGGAAGCACAGACTGCGGAGGCATAAAGATGCCCGGAAAATCATAAATCCTACATTAAGTAGGGTAATTCCTTGTGGACAAAATGCAAGTTATAGAGTAAGATGCTGAGTTGAACATTTTAGAGAGGGTGTTTGAGGGGGATATAATAATATGATTTGGAGATGATGTAATGGATACCCAGAAGATTCTTATTCAACTTGCAATTATTATTGTATTTGCAAAGTTCTTCGGACTTATCGCAAGAAAGCTTAAGGCACCACAGGTTGTAGGTGAGATAATTGCAGGACTTATTCTTGGACCAAGTTTCCTCAAGTTGATGAGCGAATCTGATTTTCTGGCAGGAATGGCTGAGATAGGTGTAATCATGCTTATGTTCAGTGCCGGCCTGGAAACAGATATCAAACAGCTTAAGAGAACAGGGTTTAAAGCTACAGTAATAGCATGTGCGGGAGTTTTTGTTCCTCTTGTAAGCGGAACAGTTCTGTTCATGTGTTTCTATGGTTTCTCAGCACCGGGAACAGAGGACTTTCTTAAAGCTGTTTATATAGGAACCATACTTACAGCTACATCTGTAAGTATTACAGTACAGGCACTTAAGGAATTAGGAAGGCTGTCAGATGAGATAGGAACCACTATTCTCAGCGCAGCCATAATCGATGATGTCATCGGTATTCTTGTGCTTACAATGGTTATATCATTTAAGGATCCATCTAATTCTATTGGAATGGTAGTTGTGAAAACAGCTCTGTTCTTTATTCTTTCGGCTGTTGTGGGATATGGAATATACAGAGTACTTAAGATAGTGGATAAGAAGCATCCTCATACAAGAAGAATTCCTATCATTGGACTTGCTCTTGCATTTACGCTTTCCTATCTGGCAGAGGAAACCTTCGGTGTGGCAGATATTACCGGAGCTTATGTGGCAGGTATTATACTTAGTTCATTAGATGATTCCAAGTATATCGACAGAAAGATGGATGTTAACTCATACATGCTTTTCGGACCGGTATTCTTCGCAAGTATAGGTCTTCAGACAAATATAAAGACTCTTGATATGAGTATACTTCTGTTCTCTCTGGCATTTGTACTTACGGGTATGATTTCAAAGATCATAGGATGTGGCCTGGCAGGAAGAGCATTAGGTTTTAAGGGCAAGGACACACTTAAGATTGGAGTTGGAATGATGACAAGAGGAGAGGTTGCTCTCATTGTGTCACAGAAGGGACTTGCAGTAGGACTTATGGACAGCAGATACTTTACATCTGTTATCCTTCTTATCATATGCAGTTCCATACTTACACCGGTTATTCTGAAAATCTTATATTCCAAGGATACTCCGACGAAGGATAATAAGATTCCGGGAACATTAAAAGCATAGATATAAATAAAAAAAGATAATATAGCGGATTTGTATTGAAGTGGCAGACAATTTCTGCCACTTTTTTAAATTTTTCTGAATTATTCGTATTCAGTGGGGGTAATTTCTGATATAATAGTGACATGTCTTGAAAAAAGATATTGGGGTTTATTTATCATTAAAAACAATGTTATGGAGGTGTTTTGCATGAACGTATTTACCACGGATAAAATCCGTAATGTTGTCCTTCTGGGACATGGGGGTTGTGGCAAGACTTCACTTGTTGAAGCTATTGCTTATCTGGCCGGACTTACTAATCGTATGGGGAACGTTGAAAACGGTAATACGATAAGTGATTATGACAAGGAAGAGATCAAGAGAAAGATTTCACTGAAGACCACAGTGATTCCTGTTCCTTGGGAAGAGTATAAGATTAATCTGCTGGATACTCCGGGATATCCTGATTTCGTAGGTGAGGTAGAGGAAGCTGTTTCGGCAGCAGACGCAGCTATCATCGTTGTATCGGGCAAGACCGGTATCGAAGAAGGAACTGCTCGCGCATGGGAAATCTGCGAGAAAAGAAACCTTCCTAGAATAGTATTCGTAACGGGAATGGATGATGACAAAGCCAGCTTCAGAGAAGTAGTTCAGAAGCTTCAGGAAATGTATGGCAAGAGGATCGCTCCTTTCCACCTTCCTATTCGTGAGAACGAGCAGTTCGTAGGATATGTAAATGTTATTCAGCAGAAAGCTAAGAGATGGAATGATAAGGGTACCGTTGATAAGTTTGATGTACCTGATTATTCATATGAAAACCTCAATATCTGTCGTGACGCACTTGTTGAAGCAGTTGCAGAGACCAGTGAAGAATTTATGGAAAGATATTTCGAAGGCGATACATTCTCGGAAGACGAGATCCGTTCGGCTCTTCGTGTAGGTGTATGTGACGGTTCGGTAGTTCCTGTACTTATGGGATCAAATACATTGGCAAGAGGAATGTATACTCTGATGGCTGATATCATCAAGTACTTCCCAAGTCCTGATAAGTGCAAGTGTGCGGGAATCAACACAACAAATAATGAAGTATTCGAAGCTGATTATGACTTCTCAAAGCCTAAGTCGGCATACATTTTCAAGTCTATTGTGGATCCTTATATCGGAAAGTATTCACTTATAAAGGTTAACTCGGGTGTTATTAAGCCGGATGATACGCTTTTCAATTATCACCGTGATACAGAAGAGAAGCTGGGTAAGCTTTATGTTATTACGGGAAGTAAGGTAGAGGAAGTTAAGGAACTTCATGCCGGAGATATCGGTGCTCTCGCAAAGCTTGCAGTGAGCCAGACAACAGATACTCTTTCCACAAAGAAGATGCCTGTTACATTTATCCGTGCCGCTATCTCAAAGCCTTACGTATATCTGAAGTATACAGCTAAGAATAAGGGCGAAGAGGATAAGATATCCCAGGCTCTTTCAAAGATGATGATGGAAGACCTTACTCTTAAGTATGTAAACGACAGTGAGAACGGACAGACACTCATTTACGGTATCAGCGGAAATCACATTGATGTTGTTAAGAGCGTACTTGCCGAGAAGTATAAGGTTGAGATTGAGCTTTCACGTCCGAGAATCGCATTTAAGGAGACAATCAGAAAGAAAGCCGATACAGAGTATAAATATAAGAAGCAGTCCGGCGGACACGGCCAGTACGGACACGTTAAGATTATCATCGAGCCATCGGGCGACATGGAAACACCTTATGTATTCGAGCAGACTGTAGTAGGCGGAGCGGTTCCTAAGAATTACTTCCCTGCAGTTGAGAAGGGTATTGCCGAATCTGTTAAGGCAGGTCCTCTTGCTGGTTATCCGGTTATCGGAGTTAAGGTTAATCTCTATGACGGAAGCTATCATGCAGTAGATT
>CACZHN010000182.1 GCA_902780985.1 uncultured Lachnospiraceae bacterium
AAGACAATCTCCGGATTTGACAGTACATTTACGGGAATAAACGGATCACAGGGAACAGGAGACGGAGTTTTATATTCTCAGAGAGTAGCTGATCCTTTTGAATTTAAGGTTCAGTATCTTGACAACGATATGAATCTTACAAGTGATTTTTATCTGGGCGGTTACGGAAATGTGGGATTCTCCCGCATGTACGGAAACGGAAGTGTTACGACTCTGAATTTTGATATTGCGGATCTGAAAAATCAGCCTAAGATGGATGCCGATGAGCAGACAAAGAATGCTGAAGTTACGGATATGCTCTCGTATATATATGACAGTACTATGGCTAATTCGAATTTTGTCATGGATCAGTCCGATATCGAGCTTGACGGAAACGAAGTAAGATCGGCTGCTCATTATCTTGAAGAGCCTGCAAATACCCGTGTTGGATACATGGTTCCGCTCATTCTTGCATACATTGCGATCATAGGACCTATCCTGTATATCGTCCTTAAAAAGATCGGCAAGAGAGAGAAGTGCTGGATCATCATTCCGGGAGTTGCGCTTGTATTTACATTTCTTTTGTTCCTTATCAGTCTTACATTTACAGTAAAGGGACTGAAGCTCAAGACTCTGACATTACAGAAAGCCGGAAGCGATAACATGATCTCCGTAATTACGGGATATTCGCCGAAAGCAGATGTATGGACGGTAGGGCTGGATGCTAAGTATTATACGGGATACAATCTCGTAAGATGGTCCTATACGGGAACAAATGTATCATATAAGAAGACAGCTGACGGTCTGGGTATATCATACAAGCCGGGAAGCGTGTTTGATGAAGCATCCTTCTGTGCGTTCGGAAAGACAAACAGATCAGGCTTCTTTGACGTAGATATTTCTTCGGGAGTGGCTGAGATCATAAATAACACAGGTATGGATTTCGACTATATCGTAGCTTGTGAAAACGGTATGGCATATCTTATGAAAGACTGCAAAAACGGTGAGAAAGTCAGCGTAAAGGATCATGTCAAAACAATAAATTCCGGTCGTGATTTTGGTACCGCCGCGTATTCATATTATGATAACGGAGATTACGAAGATGCAGCGGATTATGCAATGCTGCAGAGCTGCTACAACATAGTATGCGATAACGGAAATGCAGGTTTACAGGCAAACGGAACTCCTATCATCATAGGTATCAGGAAGAGTGAAAATATATTACAGGCTAAGAACGGAGACGAAGTTTCCTACACCTGTGTATATATGAAGTAAGGGGGGACGGATATGCTGTATGTAAATAACTTATTTAAACAATACGGAAATTTCTGGGCAGTTACGAACCTCAATCTTCATGTACCGAAGGGGGATCTTTTCGGATTTGTAGGTCCTAACGGTGCCGGAAAAACAACAACTATCAGAATTATGTGCGGCCTTCTTAAGGCAACCTCGGGTGAGGTTATCGTCAACGGAGAAAGCGGCACGACAGGAATGCAGAATCTTAAGAAGACCATAGGTTATGTACCGGATTTCTTCGGTGTGTATGACAACCTTAAGGTAAAGGAGTATCTGGAGTTTTACGGATCTCTTTACGGGATGACATATAAGGAGACCGAAGCGGTAGCGGACGGACTTCTGGATCTGGTAAATCTTGCGGATAAAAAAGAAGTATATGTAGATACTCTTTCAAGAGGTATGAAGCAGAGACTCTGCGTAGCAAGAGCACTTCTTCATAACCCTGAGCTCCTCATCATGGATGAGCCGTCTTCGGGTCTCGATCCGGGAGCCAGAGTAGAAATGAAGGAACTTCTGATGAACCTTCAGTCCATGGGA
This sequence comes from uncultured Lachnospiraceae bacterium, assembly GCA_902780985.1. The sequence continues at coordinate 1,813 of CACZHN010000182.1, forward strand.
AAGACTATTGTCATCAGTTCTCATATCCTGGCGGATATATCGGAAATGTGTAACAGTATAGGAATCATGAATCACGGTCAGCTGGTTGCTGCCGGACTTATGAAGGATATCCTGAACATAGGAAATGATGCGAGCAGACTTATCATTGAGGTTAAGTCCGATATCAATCAGGCTGTACTCATCATGCGTGAGCAGCCGAATGTACAGATAGAAGCTGTTAAGTCCAACGAGATCATCGTAAAGGGTGTCGATTCGGACGAAATGGCTAACAGTCTTGTAGGACAGCTGATGGTAAGAGGAGTACTCGTGGGAGGATTCCACAGAGACGAGCATTCGCTTGAATCTATCTTTATGGATATTACGGAAGGCAGAACAGGGGCTGCACAGCAGAATAACCCTCAGACTCCTTACGGAAGCCAGCTGAATTTCGCAGGCCAGAACAATTTCGCACCACAGAATAACTTTGCACCGCAGAATAATTTTGCACCGCAGAATTACGGTCAGCAGAATTACGGTCAGCAGAACGGAGGTGATATGAATGGACAAGTTTAAATTAAATCCTATAATCAAAAAAGACCTTCGTGTAACCTCCAGAAGTATGAAGCTGGCATGGGAACTTTTCGCATACGTTGCGATCCTGGGAATCATATTCCTTCTTATGTTCTCTATGTTCAGACAGTATGCCAATAATATAGACAATACGGAACTTTATCAGGAATATGTAGCTTTCTTCCCGGTTCTTGCAATTGCTCAGCTGGGAATGCTGGCTTTATCGATACCGATCATTACAGCATCTTCCGTTTCGGGAGAAAGAGAAAGAGGAACTCTTGATACACTGCTTACAACAACAGCCGGACTTAATTCCATAGTATTCGGTAAGATGATGTCGGCGGTCATAAGAGTCATGATCTTTATCATCGCAAGTATTCCGCTTATGGCGATTTCCTTCATGGTAGGAGGTCTGTCATGGAGAGTACTTTTCGAGTTCCTGATACTCAGCTTTGTATATGCGGTATTTGCGGGAAGCGTAGGAGTATATTGTTCATCAAGATGTAAGAAGACCATCACATCGGTTATCTTATCTTTCGGAATTTACTTCGTGGTATACGGACTTTCATTCATTCCGATGATAATAGCTGCGATAATGTTTGCAAACTCAGGCGGAAGTGCACTCGAGAATGCACTTAAGACAACATTTACTATCCAGCTGGTAAACCCATGTGTAAACTTTGTGGTTTTCTTTGTTACAAGACTTACATCCGAAGATCTGCTGGAGGATGTATTCGACAACATTTTCCTCGGAAATTCAAATATCTGGATGATCCTTTCCGTTATAGCACAGCTTGCACTTGCATTTTTATTCCTCAAGCTGGCTGCAAACAGGATCGATCCGCTTAACGACAGAAATGTAAGGAATTCATAAATTTAAATATGAGAGTATTGTATGGATAACAGGGGATATATAAAAAAGTTCATACTTAAAATGAGAAGAAACGAGGACAGAGTCATAATTCTTCGCTCTGTCCTCAGATTTGCATGTCTTGGTGCCGGAATTCTTACCGTCTGTATGCTGGTAAGTCTCATCTGGCACTTTTATTATGCGGAATTGGTAGGAATCATAGCCGTAGGTGCCGCAGCAGCTGCGGGCCTCATATGGGGATTGGTTCACAGAGGCAATCCGGTCAGGACTGCCGTAAATCTGGACAGTTTCGGAACCAAGGAAAAACTGGTTACCGCATTTGAAGAGATTCAAAAGGGAGAAGAGATTCCGGAAGGAAGCGTAAAGGCACTTCAGATAGAAGATGCGGCCGTGACCCTCAGGATGACAGAACAGATGCTTCGTGAAAAGCATAAAAAGCAGCAGAGAAAACTTCTTCCTTGGAAAGAACTTCTGATATTTATTCTTATCACTGCAGCCGGAATCGGATCCGGATTTATTCCGTCCAAGGTCAGAGAAGAAGCCGTAGAGGAACACGAGGCCAAGGTTGAGGCCGAAGAAATAGTGGAAGAGATCGAGGAGATCGAAGAGAAGCTGGAAGAGCTGGAGAATATGGAACTTACTCCGGAGGAGAAAGAAGCCGTAAAGAACATGAAAGAATCTCTTGAAGCTTCCCGTCAGGATCTGAAGAAGACCAAGGATAAGAATTCACTGAAGAAGGCTAAGGATAAGCTGGGATACAAGGTAGGAGACATGCAGGAACAGCTGAATAACATGTCCGAACACCTTCCTGAAAATGCGAATACGGTTGTTAAAGAAGCATCGGAAATGATGCAGGAATATAATAAACAGCAGCAACAGCAGCAGGCTCAGAACAATCCGAACCAGGGCCAGAATCAGGGCCAGAACCAGGGTCAGCAGCAAGGCCAGCAGCAGGGTCAGCAACAGGGCGGCCAGCAGCAGGGTCAGGGCCAGCAGCAGGGTCAGGGCCAGCAGCAGGGTCAGGGTCAGCAGCAAGGTCAGGGCCAGGGCCAAGGTCAGCAGCAGGGTCAGGGTCAGCAGCAGGGTCAGGGTCAGGGCCAAGGCCAGGGTGAAGGCCAGGGACAAGGTGAAGGCCAGGGACAAGGTCAGGGTCAAGGCCAAGGCCAGGGCGGCGGACAGGGCCAGGGCCGGGGATCAGGAAGCGGCGCGAAAACAGCAAATGATTTCAATCAGGATTATATAAGTATAGATAAAAATCTTCAGGGTAAGTACGGGGACAATTCGACTTCACAGTTTTCAAAGGAACAGAACGGTCTTGTATGGGAAGGCGAGAAGGTTCCGTACAGCACGGTACTCGGAGAATATCAGGAAAGTGCATATGAAGGCATAGAGCAGGGACGTTATCCTGATACTATGTCAGAAGTAATAAAGAATTATTTTGGAGGTCTGGCAGATGAATAATTATGAGCAGGGAGCTGATCTTATTGCAAGAGTAAGACAGGAGATAGCAAAGGAGATAATCGGACAGCAGAATGTAGTAGACAGCGTTGTTATGGCACTTATGACAGGTGGAAATATACTGCTGGAAGGTATGCCGGGTCTCGGAAAAACAAGACTGGTACAGACTATCAGTAATGTAATGAGCATGTCATTTAAGAGAATCCAGTTTACACCGGATCTTATGCCGGCTGATATAACCGGTACAAATATCATGGTAAGGGATGAGACAGGCAGTGCATTTAAGTTTGAACCGGGTCCTGTATTTGCCAACATAGTTCTTGCAGATGAGATAAACAGAGCAACACCGAAGACTCAGTCGGCACTGCTTGAGGCCATGCAGGAGCATACAGTTACAGT
>CACZHN010000183.1 GCA_902780985.1 uncultured Lachnospiraceae bacterium
TTCATCGGGAGCATCGGTTCCCATGGAGAGGGATAAGCTTATGTTTGTACCGCATTCTTCTGTGAAATCTTCAGCGAGTCTGCTGAGTTCCGAAGGTTTTGCGGGATAGATCTGCTTATCATTGATGTATACGATATTCTCTTCGAAGATTTCAATGGCTTCAAATCTGTTATCTTCATCATAGAATACATGACAGAAGTCGAAATCATCGGTTGTTACCTCATCATCTTCGTCTTTCTTAAATTCCTCATATTCTCCCAAAGCATTTCGAACTTCCTCTCTGGAAGCCCCGAAAGGAATATTGTTGACGCTTACTGTAGGTATTATATCAAATCTCATATTATAAACTCCTTATTTTCGGAAAGGTCTCTATAAACCAATCAAGACAGAAAAGCAAAATGCGTTTTCTGTCTGTTTCTTTTGGTATTTATTATCGCTCTTTTAAATATTACTTCCAAGCCATATTCTGCATATCAGATCCACAGCAAAAAGTATGGCTGTTATTATAAATAATACGTTATGGATCTTTGAATCAACTGTTTTCTTCTGGAGCTTTATGATCAAAGGATGTATGACACATATCGCAACCCAGATAAGAAGGCCGAACATCAAAGAAGGGACCAGGGCTATACGTCCGTTGAAATTCAGGAAGTATCCCGTATAATCCCACATCTTTGAACCGCCTGCAGCTTCGATTATATAACTGGCGGTAAGTTCTGCGATGGTTGCCACCAGCGCTCCGACTATGAATACAAGGATAGGCTTTTTAATCCTCAGCAATTTGAATATACCGAGTATTATAAAGAAACCTATTCCGTATATCGGAAGCCATGGGCCGAAAAGAAAACCTCGGTTGATAAAACCTCTGTGGTGGTATATCATGCAGCACCATATTGATTCGTATGCCCAGCCGAAAAAACAATATATCAGGAAATACTCCATATAATCACGGAATATATTCCAAAACTTTGATTTAAAAACTTTATCCATTACTGATCCTCAATTTTGAGTTCTACGTAATCGCCTTCCTGTTTGTTATAAACATGCTTTCCGATTAAAGAAAGTACCTTTCTGATATCTTCAATATCATCGGCAGCAAATTCGATATATGAATGCTCCTTATCCGTTTCGTTTTCCTCATCATAGCTGTCATAGCAGCTGATAAAGAATTCATCCAGTATATCTTCCAGAGGATACTGTGATACATAAGGATCGGAAGGTTCGTTTTCATCATATTCAGGTTCCGGTTCGTAAACGATGGAAGTAACATATGTAAGCTGTGGTTCTCCTTCTTCATCGTCCTCATTTTCGAAAACAACATCGTCTTCGGTGCCCACTTTATCTATATCACGATAATACTTCTTTCCTTCGTAGGAAAGTATAAGCATATCTTCGAGGCAGTCGCCCCTTCCCTGTTTCCATCCGTCTTCCTTAAGAAGCTTTGCGGCTAAATCAGCATCACCGATCTGCCTGAATGCAAAACTTCCGTCATTATCCATTACAACTTCTGTTCTGTATATCATATCCTCGATCTTCTCGTACTCCGGTGTATTATACTTCGGTGCTTCGTAAAACTTGATGTTCTTCATAAATTCTGTATCCTCCTTAAGTTTTATATTTACATATTTTGAGCGAAATCGATTCTGTGACCGGTTTTTCGGGCTTCTTCCGTTAAAATGTCATATTCTTTTATTTTTGCGATAAAGGTACAATAGCTGTCACTGTCAATATCCATACATGCCAGAACATATCCCAATGATTTCCATTTTTCATTTACTATTGCAGACCAAGTTGAGATATCTTCTTCGGAATCAAACCATTCTTCTTCGATAGTTAGGAAATCGTCGCTTACGATATTATTTATACTGTAAACAAAATCTGTAAGCTCGACTTTAAAATCCATTTCGTCCATGAGATCTTTTTCGATAAAGATATCTACCAGACCCAGCCATATGATTTCATTCAGATCATTTCCGTCGGTTACGGATCTTTCTTCATACTGATCTTTGTTCTTCTCATAGTAACCGGCCGGATCATCTATACAGTCATATGCCTGTGCTGTGGCAGCTCCGTTAAAATCGATGATCGAAACAATTTTCTTATACGCATCGGTATTTATCGGCTTTCCGACATCGGAATTATCAGCCTTCGAATTGCTGAACAGTTTATCGAATATCCCCATTATTTAACCTCCTCCTGTAAAGACCTTTGAATTTTATGATCATACTGATCAAAAATACCACACCAACTACAGAAAGCAGGATTCCGGCTAAAAGATTTCCATTGATGAGAAATGTAACCCCAAGGAATAGAATTATTCCGATGGATGCGATGAAAAACAGCAGTGTAAATGCAACCAATACTGCTTTTAACCATTTCGGAAATTTTCGGGTTGATTCGGAATCGGCCATGACGTCCATTCCGCCTTCAGTGACAAGTTCAAGAAAACAATCTAAGATAAGCTCAAAAATATACTCCATTCAGAACCCCCTTTCTGATGACTATATCATTCTATCATATAAATTGTTTTAAATCACTTAATTCTATATAAAGTATTTATTAGTATTACTCCACAATTCATAGGCCTTCTCCCATGTATCTACGGAATAAGGCCTTATTGTATCATCTATGCTTACAGCATAGTCTTCGACAAATTTCAGGAAAAAGAGGATCTGTTCTTTTTCGTACTTCATTTCCCTAAGCATGACTTTGGTCCATACAGCAGCTTCCCTGTATTGAGAAGTCTTCTTTACCTCTTCCACATAGGAATCAGCGTCAAAAGGCACCCGGCGCTGCTCGATATCTATCTTTCCGTCGTCGGATATACTGAGTATTGTATACGGCAGTGTATTTATCATACCGTCCAGAGGCAGGCCGCAGGAACCCGGATTAATAAAATATATTTCCCGATTGGGTACTTTATAGGTCCATTGTATGTGTGAATGACCGAAGATATAGATACCGTCTTTTAGGCGGTAGAGCTCTTCATGATTTTCGGGTGTATTCTCCATTATATCCATAACGAAGCGGTCTATGATCTCGCGGTTCAGTTCCTTCGCGCCGAATTGAATCTCTAAATTCGATGAGTTTATATCATTCATCATCTTTGCATCGGTAAATGCTGTATGTGAATGAGCTAAATGTATTCCAATGCCCACATGCTCGAAATCTACGGTCTCGGGCAGATTAAGAAGATATTCAAGGTTATCTTTCCTGAGATTCTTATAAACCCAGTAAGATATCTGCATCTGACCGTCCGTCCAGGTGTTCTGGTCTTGACCTACGAGATTTTCCACATACTGCTCTTCATTTCCTCTGATAACATAGCTGCTATTCAGGTTTCGCATCAGGTCTATACATTCATTTGGATAAGGTCCGCTGAGACAATAGTCTCCGCCCAGTATATAGTCTGTAATACCCTGTTTTGCGGCATCTTCAAGGATTGCTTTAAATGCCGGAGCGTTGCCGTGTATGTCGGATATGATTGCTGTTTTCATGGTTGTAATTAATTGTGTCCTTTTATATATAGTAATCGTAAATTCTGTTTCTCTTCTGCTTTTCTTCTTCGGAAAGCTTCTCACAGCCTGCGATGTCGTATGCTCCGAAGGCATTGTACAGTCTTGATGTCGGATCAAGCTCTACATATGTAACCCATGGAAGCCAGTGATGAAGCGTGTTAAGCTGCTGATCCGCGAATCCGCCGCCTTCCCAGGAAAGTCCCTGAATGGCATATCCGAAATCGCCGTAAACATCGTTGGCATTTCTGGAGTTGTTATGGATAAACTCGGCATAATCTCTGTAATGCTCGTCTCCTGTTATGATATACAGACGATAATATAAGAACGCACAGGCTGCCATATACATATCTCCGCCGCCCATTCCTATGGTAACAGGGCTCTGTCCGCTTATGGAACGTTTTGACAGCGGGCAGTTAGGTCTGTCGGAATAAACAGGAAATGTCCAGGAATAGGTCCAGGTTTCGGTATAATCGGAAGCGCCTATAAGTGCTTCAAGCCATTTATCCTCTCCCGTAAGGTCATAAAGGGCGAGGAAGCCGAACATTGCATAGATTCCGGATTCATTATCCGTTATATCGGTATTATCGCAGGTTGAGCCGCGATATTCCATATTTTTATATACATTGTCATAAGACCATTCGCCGGCCTTTATTGCCGCATATTTATATTCTTCCTTTCCGGTAACCAGGAAGAGCTGGATGAAGAAACGTACTATGCTTATGGTATTGGCTTTTGAATCCATTCTCATGGTTCCGTCAAGATTATAAGCTCGGTAGAATGATCCGTCTTCATTCTGTACATTAAGGAAGAACTTTGCTGCATTCTCGCAGAACTCCAGCCAGTCAGGATGCTCTTCCGTCTTCTTCTTTGTAAGAACGTAAGCATCCAGAATATTCTCCAGTCCGTCGGCAGACATTCTGAGCCATATAGGATAAGGCTCAAATGCTTTATTTATCGGACTGTAACATCCGTTCGGAGAGCCGTTTGGATTGGCTCCGTTCTTAACCCAGAAGAGGATCATATTCTGACCTTTTTCAAAGGCTTCCGTATCTCCCTCACGAAGGCCGTAATCCATAAGCTGGTAGCCGATACCCGGCTGCTGGCCTACAAAGCCGAACTGCATGGATATGCTGTCCACGTCGAAATCCGGAAGAAATGATGAGAACGGAACTCCCCATGCACCGTCACCGTAGTCTCTTGCAAGGAGTTTCATAGCATTTATATTATTCCGGTACTGGAGCTTCTGATCCACATCGAAAAGCTCGTCACGGAGTCTAGCATATACGGATCTCCATGCCCATCTCATCATAGGATAAAAATCATCGAAATGACCGAGATTCAGTCTCACTTCGAAACTGCTTGAAAAATCCTTTTCAATAGGATGAAGTACTCGGTTGAAGGTCTTGGTCTTCATCATGTAATCGATGTTGAATTCCATCTGCTGGAATCCCACCTGACCGTCCGATCCCGGATAAACATAGTCGATGGTTATTCCGTCACGGACTGCTTCGGTCTTCTTTCTTACAGGGAATCCGTAGTAAAGATAGCTGATAGTTTCATTTTCCG
>CACZHN010000184.1 GCA_902780985.1 uncultured Lachnospiraceae bacterium
TCCGGGTGAAAAGTCGGCTATGCGTAAAGATGTCGAGAAGCTCTTCGATAAGGAAGATGAAGGTCCTAAGGACTTCTTCGATATCGAGCCTTCTCAGGAAACCTATGCGGATCCTTTTGGAAGCGATACTTATTACGATTCAAGAAACTCAAGTGTAGGAAAGATTCCTTCCAAGGAAGAGACACAGCGCATAAGCAAGACAAGAACCGCAACAGACAGGCTTTACTCCGAAAGCGGACGTCTTGAAGATACGGGAGCTATTCACGGTGTTAAGGAAGCCCTCGGTGAAGCAGAAGAACTTCGTCAGGTGAAGCCGGCATTTGAAGATGATATCGTTCCGGCGCCTCAGACAGAGGAGACCAAAGTAACAAAGGATGATAAGCTTCGCGCCACCGATGAGGTTAAGACAGAGATAGAGAAGAAGACAACTGCGGCTAAACCGCCGAAGAAATATGTCTTCCCGCCTATGAAGCTTCTTAAGTCCGGTGGTACTTCAGCATATTACAAGAACGATAAAAATGTCAGAGAGACAGCTAAGCGTCTCAAGGAAACTCTGGCCAGCTTTGGTGTAAATGTAACCATTACCGATTACAGCTGCGGCCCTGCGGTTACCAGATACGAACTTCAGCCGGAACAGGGCGTTAAGGTTTCAAAGATCGTATCTCTGGCAGACGATATAAAGCTTAATCTGGCAGCGGCCGATATCAGAATAGAAGCACCTATTCCGGGAAAGGCTGCCATCGGAATCGAGGTTCCGAATACAGATAATCAGGTTGTTTACTTCCGTGACCTTATCGACAATGATACATTTAAGAAGTTTAAGTCAAATGTAGCCTTTGCCGTAGGTAAGGATATCGGAGGACAGATAGTAATCACCGATATTGCAAAGATGCCTCACCTTCTTATTGCCGGTGCGACAGGTTCCGGTAAGTCGGTATGTATCAATACCATCATCATGAGTATCCTGTATAAGGCTGCTCCGGAAGATGTAAGAATGATCATGATCGATCCTAAGATGGTTGAGCTTTCCGCATACAACGGTATACCTCATCTTCTTATTCCGGTAGTTACGGATCCTAAGAAGGCTGCCGGTGCTCTTAACTGGGCAGTAGAGGAAATGACAAAGAGATATCAGCTCTTTGCAAGATACAGTGTAAGAAATATTCAGGGCTTTAATCAGAAGGTAGAGCAGGAGAAGGAATCCGGTGTTGAAAATGAGGATCCGTCCTTTGTTCATATGCCTCAGATAGTTGTTATAGTAGACGAGCTTGCCGATCTTATGATGGTAGCTCACGGCGAGGTTGAGGACTCCATCGTCCGCCTGTCACAGCTGGCAAGAGCTGCGGGTATCCACCTCATCATAGCAACTCAAAGACCTTCGGTAGATGTTATCACAGGTCTTATTAAAGCTAATATTCCGTCAAGAATCGCATTTGCGGTTTCAAGCGGAACCGACTCAAGAACCATCCTTGATATGGTGGGTGCTGAGAAGCTTCTCGGAAAGGGTGATATGCTGTTCTATCCGACAGGCTCCACAAAGCCTTCGAGAGTACAGGGCGCATTTATCGCCGACGAAGAAGTTACAGCGGTTACAAATTACATCAAGGAACACTTCGGTGATTCTGAATATGACAGTTCCATATCGGAATCCATAAATAACAATGCTTCCCAGTCATCGGGCGGAGGTTCACTGGATGACAGCGGCGACGCTGACAGATACGATGAGCTTTTCGAAGACGCGGGAAGAATGGTTATTGAGAAGGATAAGGCTTCTATCGGATATCTTCAGAGAAACTTCAGGATAGGTTTCAACAGAGCGGCCAGAATCATGGATCAGCTTTGCGAAGCCGGTGTAGTGGGACCTGAAGAGGGTACCAAACCACGTAAGATATTAATGACGATGGATGAATTTGAAGAGATGATGTCGTTATAAATTTATAATTGACGCCCGAACGGGTTTTAATCCGTTCGAGCTGGACATTCATCCGGAATATGCTATATAAAAGATATAAATCATAAGGAGGATTTATCATGCTGACAGATATTGAGATCGCACAGGCTGCCGAAATGCAGGACATTAGAGAGGTTGCTGCAAAGATCGGTGCGGATGAAGACGGAATCGAAATGTACGGAAAGTACATGGCTAAGATTTCCGATCAGTTCATTGACAGTATTAAGGATAACAAAGACGGTAAGCTGATTCTCGTAACTGCAATTAATCCTACACCTGCAGGTGAGGGAAAGACTACGGTTACTCTGGGTCTCGGTGATGCCTTAAGACAGCTTGGAAAGAAATCGGTAGTTGCCATGAGAGAGCCTTCTCTGGGACCTTGCTTCGGTATCAAGGGCGGAGCTGCCGGCGGCGGATATGCACAGGCTGTTCCGATGGAGAAGCTTAATCTGCATTTTACGGGAGATTTCCATGCTATTACTTCTGCAAACAATCTTCTTTGTGCTATGCTTGATAATCATCTTCAGCAGGGTAATGAACTTGGTATAGATCCAAAGAGAGTTGTCATCAAGAGATGTCTTGATATGAACGACAGAGCTCTCAGAAACATTGTTGTAGGTATGGGAAAGAGACTTGACGGTGTGGTTCGTGAGGATCATTTCTGTATCACAGTTGCAACAGAGGTTATGGCTATTCTCTGTCTGGCAGAGGATCTTGATGACCTTAAGGAACGTCTCGGAAGAATCATAGTTGCATACAACTATAAGAATGAGCCTGTAACAGCTGCACAGCTTAAGGCTGTTGGTGCTATGACAGTTCTTCTTAAGGATGCCATCAGACCTAACCTTATTCAGTCGTTAGAGAACAACCCTGTATTCGTACACGGTGGTCCTTTCGCAAATATCGCACACGGATGTAACTCGGTAAGAGCTACAAAGACAGCTCTTAAGTGTGCAGATTACGTTATCACTGAGGCAGGTTTCGGTGCCGATCTCGGAGCCGAGAAGTTCCTTGATATCAAGTGCCGTATGGCAGGCCTTACACCTGATGCTGTTGTTCTTGTTGCTACAGCAAGAGCTCTTAAGTACAACGGCGGAATTCCGAAGGCTGAGCTTTCAAATGAGAACGTAGAAGCTCTTAACAAGGGTATCGTAAATCTCGGAAAGCACATCGAGAACCTTCAGAAGTACAACGTACCTATCGTTGTTACCATCAACAAGTTTGTAGCAGATACTCCGGCAGAGATCGAAGCTATCAAGCAGTTTGTTGAATCAAAGGGATGCAAGTTTACTGTATCGGAAGTTTGGGAGAAAGGCGGCAAGGGCGGCATAGAGCTGGCTGAGGCTGTTCTTGATACAATCGAGAATATCCCTACACAGTATGCTCCTCTTTACAGCACAGAGCTTTCAATCAAAGAGAAGATCGAGACAATCTCCAAGGAGATTTACGGAGCTAAGGGCGTTGTTTACAGCCCTGAAGCAGAGAAGGCTATCGAGAGAATCGAGTCTATCGGTTACGGAAAGACTCCTGTATGTATGGCTAAGACACAGTACTCACTTTCAGATGACCAGACACTTCTGGGAAGACCTGAAGACTTTGAAGTTACTGTAAGAGAAGTATATGTATCAGCAGGTGCAGGCTTTGTAGTAGCTATCGCAGGTGCTATCATGACTATGCCTGGTCTTCCAAAGAGCCCTGCAGCTGAGAGAATCGATATAGATGAAAACGGCAACACGGTAGGCCTTTTCTAAATTATAGATGCTTTATGGCAGAGCAGAGAAGTAAATCCAATAAAAAATTCATGGTACTTTCCGCAATCGGTATCATAATGGTAGTGGACCATCATACATTTACTGCCCTCAATATATTCGGAGATTATATTCCTTATAACTCGTTCTTTATGCCGATGTTTGTGTTTATATCCGGATATTTTAATAAGGTGAATGGTGATACACACTTACCGGCTTATTTGTGGAAAAAGGTTAAGACTCTTTTGATACCTTATGCAGGAATTACTGTTGCGGTGTTTATCATACAACAGCTGATGGACTTGTATAAAACAGGAGCTATAGAGAGGCTTCCCTCAGGGTATCTGCTTTATATCCTCGAACGGGTGATTACGGCAGGATCTCCGTTTGCGCTTGTTACACCAATGTGGTTTGTGATTACACTGTTTTTCACACTTACGGTTTATGCAGTACTGAAGAAGCTTTTATCTAAGTACTGGAACAGTTTTGCGGCACTGCCTGTTTTTGTCGCTCTTCAGCTTATAGCGGTATATATTTCGAAGACGCTGCAGCCTGAGACAATTCACTATTATCTTGTGCTTCTTAAGGTTATGTTCTTTCTTCCGTTTCTAGAGCTTGGAATTATCTACAGAGACCGCCTTGAAAAAAGGCATACAGGTCTTTCGGGAGGAGGAAAGCTTGGAGTACTGGTCATCTTACTGCTGATCAATATGATAAGAACGATGTATCTGCCGGCTGCATATGATGTTGCATTTGATTCCCTGGATGAAATGGCGGGGTTTACAAGTCCTTATATAGTGACACCGCTGATTTCATCGGTTGTAGGAATCCTTTTCTGGCTGACAATGGTTGACATTCTCGGAAGAATGTTCTACGACAGCCGATTTGTGAATTTCCTGTCAGCCAACACCTTCTGGGTCATGGGATTTCATATTATGTTCTATAATGTCTTAAATTGCATTCTGATGATGATCAACGACTGTATCATAGCGCTACCGTATTTTAATGAAGAGGCATTCAGGGAAACGGAGTGGTACTATTGGGAGATAAGCCCGAATTTCAAACTTGCTTATCTTGTTATCGGAGTATTGGGACCTCTGGGACTTAAATATATTTATGAGAAGATAAAGAAAAAATAGAAAAGGAATTTTAGATATGGCAGAGATAATCGACGGTAAGAAAATATCGCAGGAACTTAAGGATGATGTTAAGGCTGAAGTTGAAGCTCTCAAGAAAGAGGGAATCGAGCCGAGCCTGGCTGTTATCCTTGTAGGACAGGATCCTGCATCTACAGTATATGTAAATAACAAGAAGAAGGCATGTGAATATACGGGTATCAAGTCCCTTTCATATGAGCTTCCTGAGACAACATCAGAGGA
>CACZHN010000185.1 GCA_902780985.1 uncultured Lachnospiraceae bacterium
TCTTAAGAACGAGTCCGTTGCTATCCAGGTACCTATCGGTAAGGAAGACACATTCTCAGGTATCATCGTCCTTATGACGATGAGAGCTGAGGTCTACTTAAGCGATGACGGTAAGGAATACGAGGATCGTGAAGTCCCTGAGGACATGCTCGACTTCGTTAAGGCAAAGAGAGAAGAGATGGTCGAGAAGATCGCAGAGACAGACGACGAGCTTACTATGAAGTATCTCGACGGCGAAGAGCTCACGATCGAAGAGCTCAAGACAGCTCTGCGTAAGGCTACAGTTGAGTGTAAGCTCATTCCTGTTACATGCGGTACTTCATTGCGTAACAAGGGTGTTCAGATGCTCCTCGATGCTATCATCGACTACATGCCTTCACCTCTCGATGTTCCTGCTATCAAGGGTGTAAACCCTGATACAAATGAAGAGGAAGAGAGACCTTCTTCCGACGAAGAGCCTTTCGCAGCTCTTGCTTTCAAGATTGCGACAGACCCCTTCGTAGGTAAGCTGTGCTTCTTCCGTGTATACTCCGGTGTTCTTACAGCTGGTTCTTATGTACTTAACGCTGGTAAGAATAAGAAGGAGAGAATCGGACGTATCGTTCAGATGCACGCTAACGATCGTAAGGAGATCACAGAAGTATTCTCCGGAGATATCGCTGCAGCTATCGGACTTAAGCTCACAACAACAGGTGACACACTCTGCGATGAGGATCATCCTATTGTTCTTGAGTCCATGGAATTCCCTGAGCCGGTTATCGAAGAGGCTATCGAGCCTAAGAGCCGTGCATCCCAGGAGAAGATGATCATCGCTCTGCAGAAGCTTGCTGAAGAAGATCCTACATTCCGTACTTATACAAACCAGGAGACAGGACAGACGATCATTGCCGGTATGGGTGAGCTTCACCTCGACATCATCGTTGACCGTCTCATCCGTGAGTTTAAGGTAGAGGCTAACATCGGTGCTCCTCAGGTTTCCTATAAGGAGACAATCACAAAGACTGTTGAAGCTCAGGGTAAGTTCGTTCGTCAGTCCGGTGGTCACGGTCAGTACGGTGACTGCTGGCTCAGACTTGAGCCCCGTGAGCCCGGTGCAGGTTATGAGTTCGTCAACGAGACAGTCGGCGGATCCATTCCTAAGGAGTTTATCGCTCCTATCGATGCCGGTGTTCGTGAAGCTATGCAGGCAGGTGTACTCGGTGGTTATCCTGTAGTTGACGTAAAGGTAACAGTATTCGACGGTTCCTTCCACGATGTCGACTCTTCAGAGACTGCATTTAAGATCGCAGGATCCATGGGTTTCAAGGCCGGTATGCAGAAGGCTTCTCCTGCACTCCTCGAGCCTATCATGAAGGTTGACGTTGAGGTTCCTGATGATTATCTCGGAGACGTTATCGGCGGTCTTAACGCTCGCCGTGGCGCTATCAAGGAGATCGAGCCTATGAACGGAACACAGCAGATCCACGCAGAGGTACCTCTCGCAAACATGTTCGGATATGCTACAGACCTCCGTTCCTCTACACAGGGACGTGGAACGTTCATCATGCAGATCTCGCACTTCGCACCTTGTCCGAAGAGCATCATGGAAGAAATTTTAAAGAAGTAATTATTCGGCTTTGACAGGCGGCAGTACACTTGAAAAATAAGTGTTTTACTTGTAAAATAGTTGCTGTCGCTTGATTAAAAGCTGATAAAGAGAAAAATGATCTACGGATCAACAGAATTCTTAGGAGGAATTTAACAAATGGCTAAGGAAAAGTTCGTACGTAACAAGCCGCACGTAAACATTGGAACAATTGGTCACGTTGACCACGGTAAGACAACTCTTACAGCTGCAATCACAAAGGTTCTCGCTATGAAGGGCGGAGCTGAGTTCAAGGATTATGGCAACATCGACTCCGCACCGGAGGAGAGAGCTCGTGGTATCACGATCAACACAGCTCACGTTGAGTACGAGACAGACGCTCGTCACTACGCTCACGTTGACTGCCCTGGACACGCTGACTATGTAAAGAACATGATCACTGGTGCTGCTCAGATGGACGGTGCTATCCTCGTAGTTTCCGCTTCTGACGGCCCGATGCCCCAGACAAGAGAGCACATCCTTCTCGCAAGACAGGTTGGCGTTCCTTATATCGTAGTATTCATGAATAAGTGCGATCAGGTTGATGACGAGGAGCTCCTCGAGCTCGTTGAGATGGATATCAGAGACCTTCTCAACCAGTACGAGTTCCCTGGTGATGACACACCTATCATCAGAGGTTCCGCTCTCGCAGCTCTCGAGTCTTCTTCTACAGATCCTTCTGCTCATGAGTATGCTCCTATCGTTGAGCTCATGCAGGCAGTTGACGATTACATTGCTACACCTGAGAGACCTACAGATAAGCCTTTCCTTATGCCTGTTGAGGACGTATTCACAATCACAGGCCGTGGTACTGTTGCTACAGGCCGTCTCGAGAGAGGTGTTGTTAAGGTTGGTGACGCTGCTGAGATCGTTGGTCTCGAGGAAGAGCCTAAGTCCACAACAATCACTGGTGTTGAGATGTTCCGTAAGATGATGGACCAGGCTGAGGCTGGTGATAACATCGGATGCCTCCTCCGTGGTATCGATCGTAAGGAAGTTGAGAGAGGCCAGGTTATTTCTAAGCCCGGTTCTGTAACACCTCACACAAAGTTCGAGGGTCAGGTTTACGTTCTTACTAAGGATGAGGGTGGCCGTCATAAGCCCTTCTTCGATGGATATCGTCCTCAGTTCTACTTCAGAACAACAGACGTTACAGGTGTTGCTCACCTTCCCGAGGGCACAGAAATGTGCATGCCTGGTGACCACGTAACAATCTCTGTTGAGCTCATCACTCCTATCGCTATGGAGCAGGGCCTCAAGTTCGCTATCCGTGAGGGTGGCCACACAGTTGGTGCTGGTACAGTATCCAAGATCATCGAGTAATCGATAAATCTTAAAGTCATTAAGAAGGCTCCGGTTATCCGGAGCCTTTTTTATGTGATTCTTTGAAAAACTAACTAGATATTTACATTTTCGAAAAGATTTTTATCCTGTTTCTTATTTATAATCACAAGTATGAAGCAGATACAGTTCGAATACATAGATGATGCGTCCTTAAGGCAGGAGCTCAACAGAATTGATAAGTGGAAGCTGAACCACAGGGTTTCTTCCATGCTTTTTCATGTATTCGCTGATAATCTCGAGGCCGAAAAAATCCGCCATGTCTGCAGTCTGATCGAATTTGCATTGCCGGAAGCACTATATTCCGGATGTACGACCAGCGGCAATGTCATGGACGGCAGGCTTAATATGTCACATATCACCATCACATGCACCATTTTTGATGACCCGGATACCAAGGTCGAAGTTGTTCAGATGCCTCTTACTGAAGAAACAGAACCTATGGTGTCCAGTCAGATAAAGCAGATGGTCGAGGAACGCCCGTGGGTAAAGGCTATAGAGATGCTCGTTACTATCCGCGGTCTTTCCATGACCAAGTTCTGTGAGGACTTAAGTGAGATCAATGAGGATATTAAGCTGTTTGGCGGAGGTGCATTCTCAGACGATCTTAATGAGGTATCTTCATTCGTATTCTCTTCAGGACATGACTGTTCCGAACACGCTGTAGTATTTACCCTTTTTGGCGGTGACCGCTTAAGCGTATATTCTGAATGGGTAACAGGATGGAGGCCTCTTGGAAGAAAACTCAAGATCACGAAGGCTGACCATGCCGTACTTCAGGAACTTGATAACAAGCCTGCTTACGATATCTACTACAAGTATCTGAATATCAGGAACGATGAGGAATTCTTCAAGCACACACTGGAGTTTCCTTTCATATATGAGCATAACGGAATCGACATCTTAAGAGCTCCGACCGCTTGTAACGAGGACGGAAGTCTTGTTATGACCGCGGATATCGAGGAAGGTGTCGAAGCATATATGGCTTACGGTGATCCGTGGACCATACTCGAACAGGTTAATGAAACAGGTTTAAAGCTGTCCCGGTTTGAGCCTCAGTCGATCTTCCTTTATTCATGTGCTGCAAGAAGGACATTCTGGGGTAATGAGGGTTCCAACAGGGAGACATCGCCTTTCCAGGATATTGCTCCTACATCCGGTTTCTATACATCCGGTGAGTTCATGAGAACAGGGAAGAATCTAAACCAGCATAATGTTACGCTCCTGGTTACAGCGATGCGTGAAGGTCCGTTGACCGGAAATATGCATAATTTCAGGATCAAGGATCACAGTCTGGACGGTCAGGCATCACTCGTAAACAGACTCGCGAATTTCGTTCATGCTGCGACGGAAGAGCTTGAGAGCACCATCGCGATGCTCGAGCTGTCGTCTATTACTGACGGTCTTACAAAGCTTTATAACCGTACTGAGATCCAGCACCGCATTACGGCGGCTAACACCAGATATTCCGAATCTCCTGATTCGGTAAAGGCACCGTCGCTGATAATGCTCGATATCGATGACTTCAAGAAGGTCAACGATACATACGGACATCATGAAGGTGATGTCGTTATCAGAAGTCGTGTTCTGCGGACTTAATACAAACCTGTCTCTCTGCTCCCTTGAATAGCATCCTGATTCAATCCCATTCAAGGTAAAGAATACCGATGCGCCCTGCAGGTTGATATTCCTGTTGAACGCATTAGCAAGGAAAAATATCATAACAGTAGACGATTTGGCACATCTTACTCCTAGA
Source organism: uncultured Lachnospiraceae bacterium (assembly GCA_902780985.1). The sequence goes on from CACZHN010000185.1 coordinate 4,722, forward strand.
AAATATAAAGACTACTTAAAGGTAGTCTCTTTAACTGATGCCGAAATTGATAAATGCAATGCTATTTATGGTCACATCTTATCATACGAAATAAGGGGAGATAGATTTCCTAAATGTCTTGTGGCGACAATGCTTGATGAAAATAGCGGTGAAACTCTTGAACTCTCATGGTTTGGAGGCAATCAACTCCTTGCATACCAAAAGACTATTCTCAAAGGACTTGACGGAAAAAATATTGTAGCATGCGGAAAGCTTTCTAAACATGAAAGATTTGG